>JAFYIM010000083.1 GCA_017538635.1 bacterium | reverse complement strand
TAATTGTGAGCCGGGGGCATACACTTTTTTGGGCGGAGCAAGTGATTAACTAGCGATAAAGGAAGGCGTTAAGCGGTGTGAGAAGGGGGTGCTTGATTTTAAAACACACATTTCATACAATAGTGTTTCCTTGAATTGCGCCCTCTAAAAGCGATGTACGGTAACAGGCGCAACCCAATTTAGGAAGCCCGGGTAGCTCAGATGGTAGAGCGCGTCCTTGGTAAGGACGAGGTCACGAGTTCAATTCTCGTCTCGGGCTCCATCTTGGGATTGCCTCCATGCGCCGGAGTAAAGGAAAATCCTTTCCCCAGATCTGTCATGGCAAGGCCGCGTTCATTGGAAAAAAAGAATCTTTAAGGAGATATTGACCATGGCAAGAGAAATCATCACTTTGGCGTGCACCGAATGCGGACGCCGCAACTACACGACCAAAAAAGATCGCAAGAAAACTACGGGCCGTCTGGAACGTAGCAAATACTGCCCCTTCGATCGCAAGCACACCCTTCATCGCGAAACGCGTAGTTAAATAATTTTCCTTGGACCGCGGGGCAGTAGCTCAATTGGCTAGAGTTACGGTTTCCAAAACCGTCGGTTGGGAGTTCGAGTCTCTCCTGCCTCGCCACCAAGAATAAATGAACGCAAAAAATATGAAAGAAGAAGTTAAACTTTCCGCCTGGCAGAAGTTCGTGAACTTCTGGCGCGAAGTCGTTGAGGAACTGAAGAAGGTCGATTGGACGAGCAGGGAACAGCTCTGGTCCGCCACCAAGATCGTCATCGTCAGCTCGCTCGTCATGTCGGCGTACCTTTTCGCCCTTGACGCTCTTTTCTCCTGGCTTCTGAAATTTGCCAAATAATTTTTTATGGCTCCTCAGGAAGAAAAACACGAATACAAGTGGTATGTGCTGAATACCCTTTCCGGCCAGGAATTCCAGGCCGAGCAGCAGCTTAACGAAAGGATACTGCAGTACGGCATGGGCGACTACATCAACAAGGTCGTCGTGCCCACTGAAAAAGTTCAGGATATCCGGAACGGAAAGAAACGCGTTTATACGCGCAAATTCTATCCCGGATATATTCTTATTTATATGGAAATGACCAGCGAAGCCTGGCAGTTGGTGAAGAAGACCAACGGCGTGATCGGCTTTCTCGGCGGCGACAAACCCAAAGCTCTCACCGACAGTGAAGCGGAGGAGATGTTCGCTCAGCTCGAGGCCTCTAAGGAACGTATCGCGCCGAGGATCTCTTTTGTGGTCGGTGACCGCGTGAAGGTCACGAACGGCCCCTTCGACGGCTGCGACGGCCTTGTGGAAGAGATCGACGAGGAGCGGGGCAAACTCTCCGTTTCCGTTATGGTCTTCAACCGCAGCACCAAGGTGGAGCTGGAAAGCTGGCAGGTAGAGAAAAGCGAAGCCTGACCGGGAATATAAAGAACAAAGCAATCCTTAATTAGGGAGATTAAATATGCCTCCAAAAAAAGTGACCGGTTTGATCCGTTTACAAATTAAGGCCGGACAGGCTAATCCGGCGCCGCCTATCGGCCCCGCTCTGGGCCAGCATGGCGTCAACATTATGGCTTTCTGCAAAGAGTTCAACGCCCAGACCAAGGACAAAGAGCCCGGTTTGGTGACCCCCGTTGTCATCACCGTCTATCAGGACAAGTCCTTCACCTTCATTATGAAGGAGCCCCCTGTGGCAGTCCTCATTAAGAAAGCCGCCGGTATCGAGACCGCTTCCGGCGTTCCGAACCGCGAAAAGGCCGGGCGCATCACCAAAAGCCAGGTGCGCAAGATAGCCGAACAGAAAATGAAAGACCTCAACGCCCGCACTGTTGAAGCCGGGATGCTGATGGTCGAAGGAACCGCCCGCAGTATGGGCGTGGATGTCATCGGGGACTAATACTGAATTAGATCCTCATAATTTACCCCGCGCCGCAAGGCCGGGGGAGCGTACAAGGAAAACGCGATATGTCAACTAGCAAGAGACACAGTGCCAACAAGGCCAAAGTCAACCGCACTGGGCTTTACAAGCTCCAGGACGCCCTGACCGAGGTCCTTGCCCAATCCGGCACGAAGTTCGACGAGTCGCTGGACGTGCAGATGCTTTTGGGCGTTGATCCCAAAAAGGCCGAACAGGCCGTGCGCGCTACCGTAGTGCTGCCGAACGGCACAGGCAAAACTGTGCGCGTTTTGGTGTTTGCCACGGGCGCGGACGTTGATGCTGCCAAAGCGGCTGGCGCCGAATACGCCGGGTTGGAAGAGCTGGTGGCCAAGATCCAGGAAGGATGGACCGACTTTGACGTCGCCATCGCCACTCCTGCCACCATGCGCGAAGTCGGTAAGCTTGGTAAAGTCTTGGGTCCCCGCGGACTCATGCCTACTCCCAAGGCCGGCACCGTGACCGCCGATGTGACGACCGCTGTCAACGAATTCAAAGCCGGTAAGGTGGAATTCCGTCTCGACAAGCAGGCCGGACTGCATTGCGCTGTCGGTAAAGTCAGTTTCGGCAAAGAGAAGCTCCTTGAGAACATCAGGACTTATCTCAACGCCGTATTGAAAGCTCGTCCCCAGACTCTGAAAGGAGCCTATATCTTAAAGCTCGCCCTTAGTTCGACCATGGGCCCGGGTTACCGGATCGACGTGGCCGACGCTGAACGCGAGGCGATGCTCTAAACCAAAAATAAGGACGAAATCAAATGCGTATTGAAAAAACATATATAGTGCGCGACATGCAGGAGAAGTACTCCAAGAGCACGCTCTTGGTGGTCACTTCCTACCACGGCATGAAAGCGCAGCAGAACGGCGCCCTCCGCTCCAGCGTCGCTGAAGCCAAAGGCACGTTCCACGTTGTCCCGAACCGTCTTCTGAAGATCGCCCTGCCCGAAACGGCCGAGGAGAAATTCAAAGACAGTCTGACCGGCGCCAACGCCCTGGCCGCCACTGACGGCGACCTGGTCGAACTGGCCAAGGTCATCAAAAAATTTGCTGATGACAATAAGAACTTCGAGATCCGCTGCGGTCTTCTGGAACTCTCCCGTTATCTGACGGCTGACGAAGTGAAGGCTCTGGCGGCTCTGCCCTCCAAGAAGGCTCTCTACAGCATGCTGGTCTCCGCCCTGCAGGGCCCGATCAGAAAGCTGGCCTGCTTCGGCAACGTTCTTATCACCAACACGGTCCGAGTTCTGGACCAAGTCGCCCAGAAGAAAGGCGAAGGCGCTCCCGCGCCCGCTGCCGAGTAAACTTGGCATTAGTTCTTTTATATCGCTTACGCACTCAGTTAACTTTTAAGCCTCAAACAAGTTACTGACAACATAACTACAAATTGCCCGTTAATTAGATCGGGTAAAGGAGAATCACTATGGCCTCTGAAAAAATCGAAGCCCTCATTTCCACCATCGACACGCTCACCGTTCTGGAACTCAACGAACTGGTTAAAGCCTTAGAAGAAAAATACGACGTCACCGCCGCCGCCCCCGTCGCCATGGTCGCTGCTGGCCCGGCTGCTGCCGCTGCTCCCGCTGAAGAAGAAAAGACCGAATTCGACGTCATTCTGACCGGCGCCGGCTCCAACAAGATCGCCGTCATCAAAGAAGTGCGTGCCATCACCGGTTTGGGCCTCAAAGAAGCCAAAGACCTGGTCGACAATCCGCCGAAGCCCCTCAAAGAAGCCGCTTCCAAGGACGACGCTCAGGCCATCAAGAAACAGATCGAAGCTGCCGGCGGCACCGTCGAGCTCAAGTAATCTATTTCTGGCGCTCTCCCGCTTTGGCGGGAACTTGATGCATAACGTGGCGGGGGATAAATATCCCCCCTCCACGTTGTGTTTTGTCTAAAACCTTAAAGTTTCCCCACTACATGAAACGTACGAAAAAAGGCAATATAGAGGAAGTTTTCTGCGGAAGATACGACAACGAACTGCCGCTGCCGCCCTTGACTGCGGTCCAGCGCGAGTCCTACGCCAAATTCCTGCAGCATGACATAATGCCCGAAGAACGCGAGATGGAAGGCCTGCAGCTCCTTTTCACGAAGGCTTTCCCGATCGTCAGCAACAACAAGAAGCTGGAGATGCACTTTGTGCACTATTCTTTCGGCGCCCCCAAATATACCATTGACGAATGCAAACGCCGCGGCAAAACGTATGAAGCGCCGATCAAGGCTATGCTTCGTGTCAAAGGGAAACTTGGTTCCGAAGAGGTCGTCAAGGAACAGAACGTCAACCTTGGCATGATCCCGATGATGACCGACAACGGCACCTTCATCATAAACGGCGTGGAACGCGTTATAGTCAGCCAGCTGCAGCGCTCCCCGGGCATCTACTACCTGGAAAACATCCACCCGACCGGCGTGCCTCTTTTCGGCTTCACGCTGATTCCGAGCCGCGGCACCTGGCTGGAGGCCACTTTT
>JAFYIM010000082.1 GCA_017538635.1 bacterium | reverse complement strand
TGGCCGGTGGGGTTCGTGGGAGTGTTTATGATGAGCGCTCTGGTCTTGTCGGTGATGGCGGCTTCCAGCTGCTCGGGCTTCATTAGGAAGCGGTCTTCCTCTTTGGTCTGGACGATCACGGGAATACCGCCGGCCAAAGTCACTATTTCGGGATAGCTCACCCAGTAAGGGGCGGGGATTATGACTTCGTCGCCCGGGTCGAGAAGGATCTGGAAAACGCAATAGACACTGTGCTTGGCGCCGGTGTTCACTACGATCTGCTGGGGCAGGTAATTGAGGTGGTTCTCTCTCTGAAATTTCTTGGCAATGACTTCTCTCAGCGGCAGTATGCCGTTGGTGGCGGCGTATTTCGTTTTTCCGGCCTTCAGGGCGTCAATGCAAGCGCGGCAGATGTGCTCCGGAGTCGGGAAATCCGGCTCGCCCACCGCCATCGAGATGACCTGGTATCCCTGGGCTTTCAGTTCGTTGGCCTTGTTGTTTATTGAAAGCGTGGCCGACGGTTTGACAGATCTGATACGTGAACTAAGCTTCATTTTAATTTACGAAAGTTGAAAAAACATCAGCGCCGAGATCTCCCGGTCCTTTTTTCTTGAAGACCTGGAAACCTCTGGCGGCTATCATACGCGCGTTGTCAGTGCAGAGCGGCAAGGATGGGAAAATAACTTTCAGGGCATCTTTGCCGCGTGAGCGGTTCTTGAAAAGTTCCCTGAGCCGGCTGTTGGAGCTGACTCCCCCGCCCACCACGATAGTTTTTACCTTGAACTCCCTGGCGGCTCTTATGGCCTTTTTCACCAGGACGTCCATGATCGCCTCGACGTAATCCGCGGCGACGTTGCAGAGCGCCTCCTCGCTTTTGGGAGGATTTTTCTGCACGTGGTAAAGCAGGGCGGTCTTGACGCCGGAAAAGCTGAAGTCAAAAGAAGGCTTCAGGTAAGCTCTCGGGAATCTCGTTCCGTCCGGCGTTCCTCTTTGCCCTTTTTCGGCACACAGGGCGAGATTCAAGCCCCCCGGCATGGGGAGGCCCAGGATCTTCGCACCCTTGTCGAGCGCTTCGCCGGCCGCGTCGTCCCTGGTGCGGCCTATGATCTCGTAATCGTCAGTCGATCTTACAAGAGCCAGCAGAGTGTGGCCGCCGGAAATAACCAGCGCCAGGAAAGGATACTCCACGTCGTTCTCAGCCGTAGCGGCAAACATATGGGCCTCGATATGGTTGACGGGAACAAAGGGCTTTCCTGCCGAGAGCGCCAGGCCTTTGGCGAAAGTGAGTCCGACAATAAGGGCACCCGTAAGACCGGGGCCGTTGGTGGCACAGACAAGGTCAACATCTGAAAGTTTGACATCGGCCTTCTTCAGCAGTTCCCTGGTGATGTTTGGAACGGCTTCCAGATGGCTGCGGCTGGCCAGTTCCGGAACCACGCCCCCGTAAGGGTCGTGGATCTGGTACTGACGCGAAACGACTTCGCAAAAACGCTCTTCGCTGCCGGGGCGGTAAAGCGCCACGGCCGTGTCGTCGCAGGAACTCTCTATGCCTAAGACTATCACTTACTTTTTCTTGATCGTTACAATGTCTCTGACGAATTCTACGTAATAGACTTCGCACCACTTGTCAAGCACGTACTCAAAAGAACGGACTTTCTGCTTGTCAGCCTCGGCCTCGCCGATCCTCAAGTCAAGCGCATCCTTTTCGGAATAATCGACTTCCGTCTTGAAATACTTGTGCAGCGCCGCCCAGTCAAGCTTGTAGTTGTCTCTTAACCTCACGTGCTTTTTCTTCCAAGTGTAGGTAACGTCGTCCTTGGTCTTCGTGGTCTCCTCGAACTGGCTCAGAAGTATGTCGCTCTTGGTGTAACCAAGGGCGGAAATGGCCAGGTCGATTTCCTTTTGGGTGTTGGCCACACGGTCTGAGAGCGTGGAGCAGCCCGAGAGCAGAATAACTGCCATGATCGCCAGAATTTTTTTCATATCTATGTCCGTTCCTTTGATTTTTTTCTTATAAAAAACCCAAATGGATATTTTATCAAAAAGACTCTTTTTTATTTGCCAATCATGAGACTCCAGTACCAGCCTATGATCAGATGTCCCCAAAAGTAAGCGATGAAGGCGGAAATGGAAAGGTAAGGCCCGAAGGGGATCTCGACTTTTTTCTCCCCTTTTGAAAACGCTTTCAAAGTAAGCCCGCCTATGCAGCCTATGATGGAGGCCAGAAAGATCGTCAGAAGAATTCTCGGCCAGTTGAGGAAAGGCGCGAGCATAAACATAAGGTGCACGTCGCCAAGTCCCAGCGCCTCCCTTTTGAAAACGAAGCCGCCGACAATCCTAACTATCCACATCAAGGCTCCGCCCGCCAGCGCCGAAAGGAAAAGCTCTATGGTGAGCGTCAGCCTGTCGGGAGCGGGATAAACCTGAGGCATTGCGTAAACGATGATCATTCCCAGAACGAAGGTCGTCAAAGTTATCTCGTAAGGAATTATCAATTCCCTGGCGTCGATCACAGTTATAGCTAAGAGCGAGGAGAAGAGTACGACATCCCTTAGGAAAGCGACAGCCGCGGGCAACACAACTTGATAATCGATCGGCTCGGTCGGCAAAAATGGCAAAAGTCCCCGGAAACGGAAATAGCAGAGCACGGTGAAGGCTATTCCGGTTATTAGCTCAACGAAAAAATATTGGCAGCTGAAGGGCGCGCCGCACATGGCGCACTTCCCTCTCAGGACAAGATAGCTGACGACCGGTATGTTGTGATACCATGGGATCGGCTTGTCGCAGGAAAAGCAGTGGGAACTGCGGCGCCAGAGCGATTCGTCCTTGGGAAGCCTCAAAATGACCACGTTCAGGAAGGAACCGATCGACGCTCCGAAAAGAAAAGCAAAAATGAGGAAGATCAGCATGCGTCACCGCCTTTGTTACCGTTCCAGGGCGTTGCGCCCGGCAATTCAAGAGTTGCTTCCAGTATGTCGTCGCCGCTTGACACCGCGGCGCTCTTTGCTATGCGCCAGCCTGCTATCCAGGACGCCGAATCCTTGGAAAAAAGTATGGGTATCTCTTTGCGCAGGAAAAGCGGGATCTTGGCGTCCGTCATCATGTCGCCCGCCTTGCGCTCCGGGCCGTTCGTGGGAGTGTAGCGCAAGCCGGCGGAAAATGTGGAAACAGTGTAGTCATCCGCTTTCAAGTATTCCCTG
>JAFYIM010000081.1 GCA_017538635.1 bacterium | reverse complement strand
CGCCAGCGCCGGCAACGACCACAGATTGGGCGCCAACGAAGCGCCTCCCGCGGTCATCTCCGTTTACCTTGGCGATCAGCTGGCCGACATCGTCCATCAGCTGGAAGCGGGCAAGCCGAAACGCTCCAAACACGCGAGCGCTCTGAAGATCGGCGTCGATACGCTGCCGCCTCTGCCCAAGGACGCCACGGACCGCAACAGGACCTCGCCCTTTGCCTTCACCGGCAACAAGTTCGAGTTCAGGGCGCCCGGTTCCTCCGCTTCCTGCGCCGGCCCGAACATCGTTCTGAACACCGTGGTGGCGGAAGCCCTTGAGCGCATTGCTTCCGAACTGGAAAAGGCCGACGTGGTCGGCAAGAACGAGCCCGGCAAGCACACCGTGCGCTTCCATGAAGTTTTGCAGGATATCCTAAGCGGCATTATCAAAGAGCACAAGAGAGTCCTGTTCAACGGCGACGGCTACAAGTCCGACTGGCTGGCGGAAGCCGCCAAGAGAGGATTGCCCAACACCTCGAAAACTCCGGACGCCCTTAAGGCTTTCGTCAAGAAAGAAAACATCGAGATCTTTGAAAAATCAGGCGTCTTTTCCGAGAGGGAAACGCTCTCACGCTACGAGATCGCCCTGGAGGACTACAAGACCAAGATCATGATCGAAGGCAACTGCGCGCTGGAAATCGTGGACACCATGATCCTTCCCGCCATCAGGTCGGAATACAAAGAGAGCCTGGAAGCCCTGAAGAAGGCCGCGGATTGCGGCGTGGCCTGCGGGACCGAAGCGCTGCGCGATCAGTCCGTGCTCTTCGGCAGCGGCCTCGACACCTTAAGAAGACAGCGCGACAAACTCGAGGAAGCCATATCTCAAGGCAAGAGCTGCGACACCATCTCCGCCATGGCTGCCCTGCGCGCCACCGTGGACAATCTTGAGAAGCACGTCTCCGACGAAAAGTGGCCGCTCCCCAAATATCGCGAAATGCTCTTCATCTACTAAGCGAACAGCATGTCAGAACAAATCAAACACGAATGCGCTGTGGCGCTCCTCTGCAGGAGGGCGCCACAGTTTGACACTAAAAGCGCCCTCAACAAACTTGTCCTGCTCTTGGAAAAACAGCACAACCGGGGGCAGGACGGAGCGGGGGTAGCTTTGATCGATCCGAAGCCTACGATAGGGAAAGCCGCGTATCTTCTTAAAAAATCGGCTTCTGTTAATCCCCTGGGAGAATTGGTCAGCTACTGCCACCAGTTCAAAGGAGACCTGAAGCCCGGCGTTCTCTTGGGACATTTGCGTTACGCGACCTACGGACGGCATGAAGAAAACTTCTGCCATCCGTTTTTGCATAAAGAGGCGGAGCTGAAAAGGACGCTTTTTCTGGCCGGCAACTTCAACCTCACCAACACCAAGTCGCTCTTCAGTTCCTACGCGAAACTGGGCAAGCATCCCGATTCCATGGCGGACGGGTATCTTATGTGCGAGTGGCTTTCTTTTGAGATGGAGAAGGCGGCCGCGGCCGGAAAGAAGGGCGAGAAAGAGATCCTTGTATCAGCTCTCAAGGATCTTCTGCCGAGGCTGGACGGCGCTTACACGCTCTGCGGAGCCTTGGGCAGCGGCTGGAGCTTCGCCGTCAGGGACGCCAACGGCATCCGCCCCTGCTTCTATTACCTTAACAAGGAATACGCGGTGGTCGCCTCCGAGCGTCCGGCCATACAGGCGGCCTTCAACATCGGAAGCGGCGAAGTGAAAGAACTGCCTCCCGGCAAACTTTTGCTTGTTTCCCCGAAGGGAACGGTGACCTTCGTTCAGATACTGGAGCCAAAGGAAAAGAAGAGCTGCGTTTTCGAAAGGATCTATTTCTCCCGCTCCAACGACGCCCTTATCCATCACGAGAGGAAGGCCCTGGGCGCCGCGCTGGCGAAACCTATTTTGGAAGCCGTCGGCTACGACCTGGAGCACACTTTCTTCAGCTACATTCCCAATTCCGCCCAGGTTGCTTTCCACGGGCTTTTGGAAGCGCTTTTCAACGAAGGCTTGGCGGAGGGGCGCCCGGTCAGGTTCGGGCAGATCGCCGTCAAGGACGCCAAGTTCAGGACCTTCATCGCGGATGCGGCCAGCAGGGCGGAATTCTACCAGCACGTTTACGACGTGACCTACGGGCTAATAGAGCATGACACGGACACCTTGGTGGTGCTGGACGATTCCATCGTCCGCGGCAACACTATGAAGAACGCT
>JAFYIM010000080.1 GCA_017538635.1 bacterium | reverse complement strand
TTCAAGATGCAAAAAGCAGCATACATCCCCAAGCGAACTCACGGAGGACGGAGTACAGGAGAACTTTCGCGCGTAGTCCGTGAGCGGGGGATGTATGCTGCTTTTTGCGGCGTGTGCGTTACTGCCAGCCGTATTTTTTAGCAATCTCTGTCAGTTGCTCCTCCGTCACCGGGAAGCGCCAGAGCTGATAATACTTGATGAGGTTCTGGCCGGTGGCGGCGTTCAGGGCGGCCAGGGCCACCGGGAGGCGGTCCTCTTCTTTTTCTATGACCGGAACGCCCTTTTCTTTCAGTTCCACGAAGAGGCGGTACCATTTTTTCATGGCGTCCCAGCCGTAAACTTTGACGATCTTCTGGAAAAAGCCGTTGATCTCGTCGCTGTCAAGCGAGTCGTAGGTCCTTTCGCTGTTTCCGAGATAGGCGTCGCCGTAGCAGAGGAAGAAGCGGTCGGCCAGTTTCTTTATGGGCATCCTTATTTCCGTGGAGAGCGGCAAGTAGTCCGTCCCCTTCCAATAGATGCCGAGATAATCGGCGCTTGGCATGTGGGAGAAGGCGTAGGTCAGTTTGAAGTTGGCGTGGAACTCCGCGCAGGGGCCGCTCCAGATGTAATAGTCGCCGATGCCGTCGTCAAAGTTGTGGCCCATCTCGTGCGTCCAGCCGAAACTCATGATGCCTTGCTTGAATTCTTCCAGAGTCTGGGGCACGAAGTCCATGGTCAGCACGATGGGGTTGCCGGCGTAGGCCCAGGCGTAGGCGTTGGGCGTCTCCTCGATCTTGGAGAGCGCGCCCTCGAAGGGGCGGTGACCGGTCAATTCCATCATGGCGGCGTAAGCTTCATCGAGCCAGCCCACCATTTCCTTTTCCCACTTTTCGCCTTTCCAGTTCTTTTTCTGCAGAGACACTATCATGTAGTTCCCGGTGAGGGCCCGCAAGGGAGTTTCAAGGGTCGCGGTCTTGACCTCCAAAAGGGAGGGAAGGGAGATCGTTTCACCGTTCTCTTTGGTAAGCGTGAAGACGCCCTCGACGGCCGGGCCTTGCGGAGAACGCGTTCTTGCGCTGTCGGGGTAATACATGGCGGGGCCCCAGCTGGCTTCCGAGGAAGGCTCCAGGGCGATGTCCAGGTTTTCCTCCCAGGTATCGTTTTCGCCGCGCCAGTGCGCCACGAATTTTGTTACCTTGTAGCTGTCGGGGGAGGGGTTCTGGAAGGTGTATTTCGCCCAGTTCCAGCCGTTGCTCATCCAGCCGCGTTCAGGTGTCATGGAGGCTTTTACGACGGGTCCGAAACTAGGAGCGGCGAAAACGGAAAGGGAGGCGAAAAGCAGGAAAAGGAATTTTTTCATAGTTTTAAAGCTTGATTACAGTCCGTATTTTTCCGCGGCGGCTTTGAGGGATTCCTCCGTCACCGGGAAGCGCCAGAGCTGATAGTACTTGATCAAGTTCTGGCCGACGGCTTTGTTCAAAGCGGCGAACTGGAAGTTGACTTTTTCTTCCGGGGTCGCGGGGGCGGGCAGGCCTTTGTCTTT
>JAFYIM010000079.1 GCA_017538635.1 bacterium | reverse complement strand
TGCAACTTAAAGCCCAGTATCTGGCGCTTCACCAAAAATCTCCTGAAAGAGGAAGGCTATTCCGTGGGCCGTTTCGACGGCAGAATAAAAGGCCGCGACGGCGAACGTGCCGGCGACCATCCCGAGACTGATCCCTCTCATTCCGCCACGGCGGGCGTTTTCACGACCTGCTTCAACGACTACGTCAGGACTGAGCTTAACTACGATTCCGAAAAACTCTATCTGGTCCTGACCGGACGCGCCCATCCCTGGAAATTCGACCACGAGGGCAAATATGTCAACGTGAGCGACAGGCTGCGCCAGGCCATCTGCCGCAACACAGACCTGAAGGTCCTCATCGCCAACGGCTACTTCGACCTCGCCACGCCGTACTTCGCCACCTGGCACACGGTGAACCATATGCCCCTGACGCCGGACTTGAAGAAGAACATCTCCCAGACCTACTACCAAGGCGGGCACATGATGTACACCATCGATTCTGAGCGCGAGAAACTAAAAAAGGACATCGTCAGCTTCATAGCCAAGACGACCAACAAGAAGTAATGTTCGCTTTCGGTTCAGCTGACACCGCTTTCGTTTCGCCTAGGCACGCTCTTTACCCGCACATGACGGTCTTCAAGAACGTCCTTGGCGACCTATCGCTTCGCGGCTATACAAGCGATGAGATAAAAGCGAGAACGACTGAAATGGAAAGCTGGCCCTGGCTCTCCCCTATCTTTTACAAAGCTTGCCGGGAGCTAACAGAAGACGAACTCTATCTCGCCGCTTTGGCCAGGGCCGCCGCCTCGCAAGCGCCGATCCTTTTGTGCGAGCTTCCCGAAGAGCCGTCCGATTTGATAACGAACGCCATAGAGCATTTGAAAACTCAATTCACTGTAAAAATTGCGTCCCCCAATACAGGCACCGCATGGAGTAAACATTCAATATGAAGATCGCCCATTTTTGCATTTACGCATCGCTTCTCGTCCTTTCGAACATCTTCATGACTTTCGCCTGGTACTATCACCTGAAAAACAGGTCCGACTCCCCCGTTATCCTTGCTATTCTGACAAGCTGGGTGATAGCTTTCTTCGAATACAGCATTATGATCCCGGCCAACCGTTTCGGCAACCAGTCCTTCACCCTCATGCAGATGAAGATCACCCAGGAGATAGTTACGCTCTCGGTCTTCGTGCCCTTCGCGATCTTCATCATGAAGGAGAAAGTTTCCTGGAACTTCCTCTACGCCGCCCTCTGCATGGTGGCCGCCGCCTACTTCATTTTCAAATAATTTTGGGGTTTATTTCCCCAAATAGCTTGGGTCGTCCTTGCCCTGAAGCGCTATCGTGTGCGTGTCATCGTATTCGGCTTTGAGCTTGAGCCATTTTTGTTTTTGGCTTGCAAGATATTCTTCGATGTTGCCATCATTCAGAAAAATACCGAAAGCGTCCATATCACTTGTATTCGGTGCGGGTGAATACATCGTTTCAATCATCTTGTCCGCAACGTAATAAAAACAATGACCACCGTCTGTAAAATTATAGGGATTCAAATCAACGTCGTTTATTCCGCCGAAGTTCCACACGCCGATGATTGAAACAAGATCCTTGAGGTATTGCGAAAATTGCGGCGTGGCGTATTTATGAAGTTCTGAAATAAATGTCGGCATAATGACGACCGTAAGCTTTATATTTCGGCTGTCTAATTTCGCCTTTATGCGTTTTAACGCGGCGATATTGTCATCGCAGGCGGGAAGCTGCGGCTCTCGATAGAACAAATCGTGCATACTCTTCTCCCAGCCGCCATCCTGCAGATTCCAAAACGGAAGAACGCGCTTTTTAATGTATTTTTCCGGATCTTCTTCTCGCTTTGCAAAATACAGGGAATGATCACGGCTACCGTCTGCATGCAAAAGCGGATCAAGATTCTCTTTATTGCGGTTTTTATACAGATCAATAAAAGTGGTAATGTTGAGAAACTTCTCTTTGAATAGCTTCATTCTGACTTTGAAAAAAGCAAACGGAATATTTTGAATATTGCTCGGCACAAGTTCCCTTAAAGCTCCATAATGCTCGACTTCATGACTTGAAAGGCACAATATTATTTCATTTATGTTTTTGTAAATTTTCAAAACATAATTCACATACATTTCGTAATTTTCAAAACAGCCATTGCCCGTAAAATAATTGTAAAAATCATCGCCGGTATAGGTTTTCAACTTAGCAGGCTGCATTGCGCTGGATTTTGAACCGCCGAAAATGAACGCGTTGTACGGCAGATTTTTCTGACTTATGTAATTTGTCTTGTACTCGATCATCGACCAGGCGTCGCTTCCCCAAATGCGTCCGCTTCTCCAGTCAGATTTTAAGTTTTTGCTCCACATTTTCATTGCAAAAACATTTGCGCACACCAATGCACAAACTGCTCCAAAAAACACGCTGATAACTAGAATTATGAATGTCTTTGCTTTCATTTTTTACTCCATAAAAAACCTGGAACTCCTAAAACTGAAAATACAGGAAAGAGGTAGTGCGTCCCATAAACGCAACGGCAAGTCCTGCGGCAAGCGCAAGCAGAACAAAGCGACCCCAACTTGGCTTAAATTTTTCTGAAAGCATATGCGTGTTCGGCATACAGAAAATAATAAAGCAAGAAACAAGCATGCGAACAATCAAAAGCTTTGAAATGCCTGCGCCGACAGAAATACCCGTTTCGCCGAAATTCAACAAACTCCCGAACACTACGCCCGCCTGGGAAAAATCTTTCGCTACAAACAAAATGCGCGTCAAAACCAAGCCGAGCAGCAACAGAATATGAGCGGGTATCGTGGGCAAAGAACGTTCGTGCCGCTTCATGGCGCTCGCAATGCAAACGAGCACTCCGTTAACCAGACCCCAAACCACGAACGTCCAGCCCGCACCGTGCCAAAATCCGCTCACAAGAAAAGTTATCATAGTTGCCACGTAATAGTTTCGAAAGCGGGAGTCCTTCTTATAAACGCTGCGGAAAACATACGCGCCCAAGAAGCGCGAAAGCGTTATGTGCCAACGCTGCCAATAATCTTGAAAGTTCCGCGCTTTGTACGGAGAATTGAAGTTTTCGGGAATAATAACGTTGAACATCAGGCCGATTCCTATGGCCATATCAGCATAGGAAGAAAGGTCAAAGTAGTACGAGATCGTGTATTCCGCCGAGTACCACCATGCGCTAGCCGCCGACACGGGAGCAAAAACCACGTCGAAAAAGCTCTGCGCATTCGCAGTCAGAGGATCGGCAAGGAGAATTTTCTTTGCAACTCCGATAGTGAATACGAAAAGGCCCTTCGCCACATTGTCCCAATTAACCAGCATGTTTTCCGTGTTTTCAAATTGCGGCACCATTTCCGCATGATGAACAATAGGGCCGACGATGAGCTGCGGAAAAAAAGTGATGAACAAAAGATAATCCAAAAAGCTGTAGCTTGCGGTCAAACCACGGAACGAATCAACTTGAAACGCGATGAGCTGGAACGTGAAAAATGAAATGCCGATCGGCAGAATGATGTGTTTCAGCGGAATATCCAGAGAGAAAAGGAAGTTCGCGTTCGAGATGAAGAAATCCGTGTATTTGTAATAACCCAAAAGCGCGACATTAAGCAAGATCCCAGCCAAAAACAACAGCGTCTTCGCCACGCTTGCTTCCTTCATCCCGGAAAGTTTCGTGCCGATCACATAATTAAGCGCAACGCTTGCGGCGAAAATCAGCACAAAGTCCTCGCTCCCAATCGCATAAAACACAAAGGAGGCCGCAACCAGGAACCATTTTGCCGCTTTGTGCAAACCAATTTTATGCAAACCGAAATAGCCCAGCCAAACGATCGGCAAGAACAAAAATATGAATTCAAACGTGGAAAAAATCATTCTTTCTCAGACTTCAATATCTTATTACAGATTGTTTTATTGTAGCATATGAAAGCTGATAAAACAAGCCTAAATCATCAATTTTAAACAGAGTAGAAAGGAAAAAAAAGCGGACGGGGTTACCCGTCCGCCCAAACATGTAGGAGAAGAATCGTTTGGTTTTTATTTGTTTTTATATACGTCGCGGGGCTGCTTGTACCCCGGTTCGCAGTAATTGTAAGCCATGATCTTTTTTCCGTCCACAGATAACGGACTGGTATATTCAGCTGGCAGATCGGCTATGCCATCCGCAGAGACAACATAGACGTCAACCTGCTGGTACTGCGGGAATTTCTGGTTGAAGAATCCCAATTTGGGAAGCTTTTTCGTCTTGCGCAAGTAATACGTTTTGTCGTCAGTTCTGTAATAAAAAGCCAGGTAATAGCTCCTCGGCTTGATCTCTTTGCCGTAATTGTAGAAGACATCGCCTTTCACACTGCGTTTTTTGCTTTTCAAGAACTTTATATGGAATACGCTGTTAGTTGTTCTTTCCAGCGTAGCATCCACGTAATCCGGGCTTTTGGTGACGTCCATGAATTCGCCGGTAATGAGATCGAGCGAGTTGGCGAAACCCTTGAAGGTGTACTGGGGATACAGGAGACGTATTTCCTGACGTCCTCTCCAGAATTTGACCTTGCCGGCCACGGGATCCTTTTCCCGGCCGCTCAGGATCGTGGTACAACGATCCCTTGCCACCACAACCGAGTAGGTCATTCCGTTGACGGAAAGATTATAGGAACCAGTGTATTTCTTGAATCCCGGCTTCTTGGCCAAAGCCGACATTGCGATGAAAGCTAAGAGAAATAATGTTAATTTCTTCATAAATCTACACCTCATTTTTTGTAGCCGTAAGTGCAAAGCGGGAACTGCTGCATCATGTCGCGGAAAAGCTCGTCGTAGCGGTTGTGGATCTCACGAGCCCACATGACGTCTCTTTCATACATATAAATGAAACTGACGCCCATGACCAGAGAATCGCGGAAGTCCTCCGCCTCCCAGACTTTTTCACCTGTCGAAGCATCGTAGAAGGCTATTCGGACAGTCACGCTGTTATAGGAAAAGACCAGCCCGTAGCGACTGCACTGCTCTTTCACTTCGCCGTAGCAAACGAGGTCAACGCCCAAGGCGCTCTTCATCCTGCCGGCGGCGCTTTCGTCGAGGTCGCGGCGGGTGAGCTTAGAAAGGCGGTTGTCTGTCTCGCCCATCGGCTGGACGTTCCAGTTCTTATAGGAAACAAGATTGCCGTAGAAAGAGCGCCTGGCGTAAGTGCTGGCATTTTTCGCGCCGGAATTGTTGATGAATGGCATGACCGCAATGGTGGTGTACTTCGGAGTGACCGCAAGGTTGATGTGGTTGCGGGTGTTCATGACCACTTCTTCGTGAATGTTCTCGTAGGCGCCCCTGGCACAGCCGAAAAGCAAGAGAGAAGCGGCGGCTATCAGTATGTATTTCGTGCTTTTCATCAGAAGGAGAATCCTGTGCCGAGGGTTAAGCCGTCCAGCGGTTTCCAGTCTTTCGATTCACTATCCTTGAAGATCGGGACGCCGTAGTTGACTCTGATGGGCATGCGCCACAATTGCAGAATAAGGCTGCCGCCGACACTGGCGTTGATCTCGCCGAAGTTGTCGAATTTCTTTCTTTCGACCACGTACTGGCCGTTCATACAGCGCAGAGCTTTGTAGTAAGTTCTTTCCTTCCACCAAACGTTGCCGATGTCGGTCCAAACCGCGCCATGCACGCTGATGTTCTCGTTGTAGCGCCAGATCGGGAAGATATATTCCGCGGAGACCATGAACTTGACGTTGCCGCCCATCGGGTTTTCGCCGGAATAATCTTTCGGCCCAACAAAGCCGTAGCGGAAGCCGCGCATCTCTTCGCTTCCTCCCATGAAGAAGCGGTCGAATATCGGGGTGTTGCGGGAAGCGAAGCCTATTGACCCGCGCAGCAGCAAGACGTGCGAGCCGCTGAAAACGTAATTGGGCTTTCTTTCGAAGAGTTCGAAGAGCTTGAAGTACTGGGAATGGCTGGCCTCGACAAGACCGTAGATCGTGGAGCCGATGCCCATCCTGCCTTTCAGGATAGTCAGAGCGCCGGAAGTCGGGAGGAACAGAGCGTCCCTGGTATCCCTCGTCAGGGTAATGGTCGGAGCGAGAAGGGCGTAATTGCCCTTTTCCTTCTTCAGATACTTGTCGTAGCGCTCATAATCCAGGGGAATCATACGTTTCGTTACACGGCCGTTGCGCCTGTTGACATGGCGTCTCTTGAACCAGTAGGTGTCTTCACTGACAATAGTGTCGTCGTAATCAAGCGATTTATCGATACCCACTCTGACATATTCGCCGGCTAAGGCGCCCTCGACTTTGATGACGCCCAAGTATTTTCCGACAGTCGGGATCCAGGCCATACTAACCGGCGTAGCGGCCCTGAGGTCGCCGCCTATCCTCATGATCCTAAGATCCGGGCCAAGGGCGTTGTTGTTCTTCCAATAAAGATCGAAGCCGGCTGCAACTTTGCGGCCTTTCAGCTGTTCATGCAGGAAGTAAGGCTCCGTGAAGCTTAGGATGACGTCCTGGCGGTGAATGCCGAATTCGCCTTTGATGCGGAAATGCTGGCCGCCGCCGGTGAACCAATTTTTATAATTCTTCCAGTCAAAGTTGGGCTGCGTAATTGTGATCGTGC
>JAFYIM010000078.1 GCA_017538635.1 bacterium | reverse complement strand
GAGGCTGCCAAGCACGTTGGAGGCTACGGGGAAGTTGGCCTTCTGCCATTTGGTTTCTTTCAGCATAGGCAGGAGTTTTTCCCTGGCCGGATCCATGAAAGGGGAGTGGAAAGCGCCGCCGACCGCCAAGGGGATGACGCGCCTGGCGCCCGCAGCCACTAATTCTTCCTGCGCTTTCTCAATGCTTTCCTTGGCGCCGGAAATGACGATCTGCCCGGGGCAGTTGAAATTGGCGACGTAAAGGGAAGGATATTTTGCGCAGATATTTATGACGACTTCGCCGTCCAGCTGAAGGACTGCGGCCATAGAACCTGCGGCTTTTTCTGCCGCTTCCTGCATGAAGAGCGATCTGGAGCGCACGAGCTCAAGGCCTTCCTCGAAGGAGAGCACTCCGGCAGATGTAAGCGCCGAATATTCGCCCAAGCTCAAACCGCCGGCGGCCACGATCTCCAGATCGGGATTTTTTTCCTTAAGCGCGGCGAAAGCAGCCAGAGAAACGGTGTAGATGGCGACCTGGGTGATGTCGGTCCTCTTCAGGTCCTCTTCCGGACCTTCGAAGACGGTTTTCAGGAAACCTTCGCCCATAAGGGCGGAAGCTTTGTCAAAAATATTTTTCGCGGCCGGGGAATTCTCGTAGAGATCCTTGCCCATGCCGACGTACTGAGCGCCCTGGCCCGGGAAAAGCAAAGCGATTTTTGTCATGATCTTTCAATCTCTTGGGGTTGAATTAGCGCTTCCGCGATGTAATGGTTGAGGTCGTGCATTATGATCTCCTGGGCGCGGAAGATGGCGGCGCACAAGGCGTCCGCATGGGAATTGCCGTGGGCTATGATGCAGGTTCCGTTTACGCCGAGCAAAGGAGCGCCTCCGAACTTTCTGACGTCGAAGTGACGCCTAATCTGCTGGGCGGGGGACTGGGAGAAAAAGCTTGCGAAAAATCTTGAGAAGCCGTACTTGTTTGACTGCGGATGCGAGACCATCGTCTGGATGCCGCTCGCCATGCCTTCCATGACCTTTAGGGCGACGTTGCCGACGAAACCGTCGCAGACGATGACGTCAACTTTACCGAGGAAGATGTCCTGGCCTTCCACGTTGCCGTAAAAGTGCAAGGGCGAATTCTTCAGAAGCGCGTGCGCCTCTCTGGTCTCTTTGTTGCCTTTCTCGTCTTCTTCGCCCACAGACAAAAGGCCCACCACAGGATGGGTCTTTTTAAGGACGTGCCTGGCGTAGCAGGCGCCCATTTTCGCGAACTGGACTAAGTTGACGGCCTTGCAGTTCACGGTCGCGCCGGCGTCTAAGAGCACGGTCGCGCCGAAAGGCCCCGGGATCAGAGTGGCGATGGCCGGGCGGTCAACGCCGGGCAGAAGCTCCCATTCCATAAGGGCTGCCGCGGCCAAAGCTCCGGTGTTGCCGGCCGAGACGATGGCGTCGACTTCCCCTTTGGCGGCCATGCGCGTGGCGACGGCAATGGAGGAATCGCGCTTTTTTCTCAAAGTGACGGCGGGGGACTCGTTCATTTCCACGTTCTGGGAGGCGTGGATGACTCTTACAGGAGCGTTGCTGGCGTTGAGGTCGGAAAGACAAGCTTCGATGCGCTCAGCGTCTCCCACCAGAATGATGTTAGCTTCGGAGTCGCCGCTGGCAAGATATTTCAGGGCGCCAGCGACGATCTCGTTGGGGGCGTAATCGCCCCCCATAGCGTCAACGGCAATACGCATTGCGTAATGCGGAGAAGGGAATTATTCGGCGACGGTAGCCAGAGCGATCACGCGGCGGCCTTTGTAGAAACCGCACTTCGGGCAGACCACATGGGGCTGCTTCTCATAGCCGCAATTGGAGCAGGCCAGAGTCTGGGGCTTCGTTAAGGAGTCGTGCGTGCGGCGTTTGTCGCGGCGGGTCTGAGAATGTCTGCGTTTTGGATTTGCCATAAAAATCTCACCTTTTGTTGTTTATTTCATTTTTAATTGTGAATAGAGATTGTACCATAACCGCCCCTTATTGTCAAAGCCAAACCCCGGCGGAAATTTGCTAAAATTTGAACATGACTTCTTTTAGGCTAAACTACCTGGAAACTCCCAAGCTACCCGTTGCGGAGCAGATCGCTCTGGACAGAGAGCTTATGTCGGAAGTCGGGAAGGGAACGCGGCCGCCGCTGCTCAGGTTCTATAACTTCACTGACGAAGCGATCGTTCTGGGTTTGAGCCAGGATGAGGAAAAGTACGTCAATAAAGCTGCGGCTGAAAAGGATTCCGTTCCTGTCCTCAGGCGCTTTTCCGGCGGGGGAACAGTTTTCATTCACAAGGGCTGCCTAGTCTATACAATAATCACCACAATAGCCCCACCTTTCAAGCGCTTCGATGTAATGGGCGCTTATCGGACGGCTTTTGCCCCACTGGTCGAAGCTTTCCAAAAGCAAAGCCTCAACTTGGAGTTCCACGAGCCCTGCGACCTGGCCATCGCCGGAAGAAAGATCGCCGGCAACGCCCAGAGCCAGCGCCAGGGAGCGCTGCTTATCCACGGCAGTTTCCTGATCGATCCCGACCTCCAAAGAATAAAACGCTATCTTAAGGAGCCTGACGTTCGTCCCGATTACCGCGCCGCGCGTTCCCACGAAGATTTTCTTTTGCCTTTGCGCGAATTAGGAATGGACGAAGGGGCGCTTCGCTCATTGCTTATCAAAGCCTGGAGTTGATTTTGATAAAATTTAAAAGAGGCCTTAACCTGTGTCGTCCACGTTAGTGGCAGACCACAAATTGATAACAACAACCTTTTTTCCAGCAAAATGAAAAGATCACTTATTTTTCTCGGCGTTTTTGTTTGCGCCACCACATTTCTGACCGGCTGCGCCACTGTTTTTTCCGATTCTGAATATGAAGTTCAGGTCTGCTCCTCAAGAAACGGCGACGTTGTAGCTTTGAAGCAGGGATATATGACCATCGCCACTCAAGCTACGCCTTATAATATGCGCTTGAAAGCCAGCAGAGACTTCTTCTCAGGTGAAAGCTATATTCTTGAGTATGTCCATCCTGGCACCGGTCAGAAAGAAATAGCCTTATACAATGCGACAATGGATCCGTGGATTATTGGCAGTTTCATTTTTGGTGGTTTCTTAGGAATCATAATTGACGGTGCTTCTGGTGCAATGTATAAATTGCCCGATCAGTTCTTTATTTGCACGGACGAAAACCAGTTCACTTCGCCTGTAAAGGGCGT
>JAFYIM010000077.1 GCA_017538635.1 bacterium | reverse complement strand
TTAAGCCGTAACCTAAAAGGGAAACGCCTTGAGCGATGTTGCCCAGTTTGCGTTTCGTCATTTCGCCTTTCTTTTTCTCGTTACTGCCTGCTTTCACGTCAGTGGGTTCCTTTCCTTCTTTGCAGCCGCCCAGGGCCGCCAATGCGGCGATGGCCAGGGAGCCTTTGATGAAATCTCGTCTGTTCATTTCTTATCCTTGAAGTTCTTTATGAATACGTTTGAGTTCCTTGGGAATGTCTATACTCTGAGGGCACTTCTTAAGGCAGGCGCCGCACTCAACGCAGGCTGAGGCGATAGCGTCCTTGCCCAGCGCCTCGTAGGCTTTCTTCGTTTGGGAGAGCCTGACAGTGCGCCTGTAGTCGTTGTAGATCTTGAAGATATCCGGAATAGCGACGCCCGCCGGGCAGGGCGTGCAGTAGCGGCAGCCGGTGCAGGGCACGATGCCGCTTTCCCTGTATGTTTTGAGAGCGATTTGCAAGGTCTTTTCTTCTTCCTCGGAAAGCGGTTCCATGGGAGAGAAGGTAGTGAGGTTCTCTTTCAAATGCTCCATCTGCGTCATTCCGGAGAGGACCGTAAGGACGTTCTCCTTTTCTGCAATGTAGCGGAAAGCCCATTGTGCGGGCGTGGAGCCGGGCTTGGCTGTTTCAAGAACTTCCCTGGCGTCGGGCCTGAGCTTAGCCAGTTCCCCTCCTCTCAGAGGCTCCATAATGACGACCGGGATTCCCCTCTTGGTTGCCTCTTCATACTGCTCTTTGGAGAAAGTGTCCCAGTCGTAATAATTGGCCTGGATCTGCACGAAGTCCCACTTGGTGTAGTCGAGGATCTTCGGAAAATCCTTGTTGTCGCCGTGGAAAGAGAAGCCCAGCCTTTTGATCTTGCCTGTTCCCTTCAGCGTCATGGCGAAATCCACCGCGCCGTTATGAAGCGTCTTTTCCCAAAGCGGGCCGTTCAGATTATGCAGAAGGTAGAAGTCAAAGTAATCGACCTTGCATTTCTCAAGCTGCTTATTGAAGATCTCCTCCGCCTGCTCGCCGCTTTCAAGGAGGCGCATGGGAAGCTTGCTGGCGAGGTTGTAGCTGTCTCTCGGATAGCGTGAGAGCGCTTCGCCGGCGAAAGTCTCGGAAAGTCCGTCGTGGTAGAACCAGGCGGTGTCGTAGTAGTTGATGCCGCCCTTCATGGCTTCGTCGATGAGAGCGAAGCCCTTTCCCTTGTCGATCTCGGGCCCCCCTCCGACTTTCGGCATGCGCATGAGGCCGTAGCCAAGGAGCGAAACTTTCGCACCGATTCCCGGGAATTCGCGGTAGGTCATAGTCCCCCGTTTTTTCTCCGAGGTCTTAGCTTCCTTCTTGCAGCCGCCCAGGGCTGTAAGCGCTAATATAGCGACACTGGTCTTGATAAATTCTCGTCTGTTCATAATGAGGCTCCCTGGTTCAGGTCGTCAAGGTAATGTTGTATGGCTGCGCCGGCAACGTGCATGGCGCCGGTGGGACAGACGTTTTGACAGCCGCCGCAGCCGAGACATTTCTCGGCTTCCAGTTTCGGCGTGCCGTTGGCTCTAAGCGTTATGGCTGCGGTCGGGCAGGGTACGGCGCATTTTCCGCAGGCGCCTTCGCCCTGGAAGGCAATGCATTTCTTTGCGTTGAATATCGCCTTTCCTATGACAAATGTTTTCTTTCTCTCAGGAGCAATCTTTCTCAGCGCGCCGGTCGGGCAGATCGAGGAGCAAAGCGAGCAGTCAACAGAGCAGGAACCGCGCTTGAAATCGAGACGCGGTGCGCCGAAGCCTCCTGGGCCCAAGGTCAGCACTTTCTGCGGACACTTACTTACGCACAGTCCGCAGGCGGTGCACTTCGCTAAGAAAGAGCTTTCAGAAATGGCGCCGGGAGGCCTGACCAAAAGTTCCTTTTCGCCTTCTTCTTTTGAGCGCTTCTTTGATATCGCCTTGAAAAGTCCGCCGCCGGCCAATCCGACAGCAGCGCCCACGGAAAGGGAAATAAGAAATTGTCTGCGCTCCAAGTCCGGCGCTTTCTCCTCTTGCGATTTTTTCCAGAGGAAAGAAAAAGTCGGTCCGGTCTTCGGGCAGACCGTCAGGCAGTCCAGGCACATGACGCAGTGAGCTCTTTTTACTTCGTTCTTCTTCTGGTCTATGCAGCCCGTGGGACAGACCTTCTCACATTTGCCGCAGTGCACGCATTCATCGGGGATCGTGATCCCGAAGGCCGATCTTCTGGCGATAAGGCTTAAGAGCAATCCGACTGGACATATGCTGGCGCAGAAGATCCGGCCGAAGAAAAACGTTACGGCAAGAATAACGATAAGGAAAATAACGCCGAACCAAAGTGGCGCCGTCAGAGTGCGGCCAAAGAGCGAATAAGGATCGAGCAGACGGAAAACGAAGGCTACTCCGAAAACCAAAGAACCGATGAACAAACCGAGTATAGATCCGCCGATAAAGGGATAGATCTTTTTCTTTCCTTTTTTTGAGAAGAGCGCGATGAAGCTCAAGGAAGAACCCAAAGGACACATGAAGGAGCAGAACAGGCGGCCGAAGAAAAGCGTCAGAAGCGCTATGGTGAGGACGACCGCAAGCGCGTTCAGACCGAAAGAAAAAAACAATCGGAGAACGGACGGTCCTGCCTGGCACATCGGCAGGGTTTCCAGAAACTTAGCGGAGCACAAAAAGACAACTGCCCCCAGGACGACCGTCAGGGCGGAAAGAAGGAGCCTTAAACCCCACACACATCGGTAAAACACACTTCTTTTCACACTTATATTGTAAGAAAAGGACGGTTTTTTAGCAAGGCAATTGTATGAAACTCCGCTCTTTTGGTAGAATAAAGAGTATGAATACCTTGAAATTATATCTATTTTTGGCCGCTGCCCTTGCCCTGGCCTTTTTAGGCTGCCGCAAGAGCTCGGAAGTTATGCTTTCCGCCCCGACGGAACCGCCCGAACCTATCCTTAAGCCCGCCCTGCTGACCGAGACTACCATCAGTCCGGCCGTTGAGAAACCAATAAGCGTTCCCGACAGCAACGCCGGGCCTACGGTCACCGTAAGCAAGGACGACAAGAGCGGACCGGACACTGATCTGTTGGTTCCGGCCTCGGCGGGTCTTAACGTCAGCAAAGGCTCAGCCGTCAACTCCAAGAATTACCTGCACAAGTGCATGAACGGCGACACCACGGAAAGCATCGCCAAAGCCTACGGCATCGATGAGAAATTGCTCTGCAATCTGAACGGCCTGAGACCCGGCTCAACGCTTTCTGTCGGGAAAGTCCTGCTTCTCAGAGCGGACACTTCCGAGATCAGCCAGGCCCCGGACGTCACGACCTACACCGTAGTGCCGGGTGACACTTTCTCCAAGATCGCCAGAACTTTCGGCGTCGCCTCCGCCACTCTGATGAAGATGAACAACACTGAAAAGAGCTCTTTGCAGATCGGCGACGTCCTCTACGTTCCCCAGAAATAGCAACCAACCACACAATCTAAGGAAACAAATATGTGCCTGAAAACCCCCTTGTATGACGTTCACGTCGCTATGGGCGCCAAGATGGCTCCCTTCGGCGGATGGGACATGCCCATCCAGTACACTTCCATCGTTGAGGAACACACCGCCTGCCGCACGAAAGCCGCTCTTTTCGACATCTGCCACATGGGCGAATTTTTCGTTTCCGGCCCCAACGCTTTAAGTGACCTTAACAAGCTCTTCACCTGCGAGCTTTCCACACTGGCCATCGGCCGGTGCCGTTACGGCTTCCTTCTCAACGAGCAGGGCGGAACTCAGGACGACCTTATCACCTACCGTCTCTCTGAAGAAAAATTCATGGTGGTGGTGAACGCCGGAACGCGTGAGAACGACGCCAAATGGATCAGCGCCCGCCTCTCTCCCGACACAAAATTTGACGAGGCTTCCAGCCAGGTCGCGAAACTCGATCTTCAGGGCCCCGCTTCCGCAGAAGCCTTGCAGCCGATCTGCGAATACGACCTCAAAGAGATGAAATATTACACCTTCGTGGAGACGAAAGTTCTAGGTAAGCGCGCCATAGTTTCCCGCACCGGCTACACCGGCGAATACGGTTTCGAGATCTACATCGACGTCGAAATGTGCAAGCCCGTTTGGGACGCGCTGCTCGCAACGGGCGTTCCCGTTCCCGCCGGCCTTGGCGCCAGGGACACCCTGAGATTGGAATGTGGGCTTCCGCTCTACGGCCATGAGATGAACGACACGATGTCCCCCGTCGCCAGCGGCCTGACCTTCGCCATCGCCAAAGAGAAAGAGAATTACATCGGCAGAGACGTCGTCATGAAAGAGCTGGCGGAAGGCACCCCGAGGAAACTCGTAGGACTTCAGCTCACGACCAAGCAGAGCGGCCGCAACGGCCAGAACGTTCTTAGCGGCGACAAAGTCGTCGGCACCGTGACGAGCGGATCCCTGGCGCCGAGTCTAGGCTACGCCATCGCTTTCGCCTACGTTGACAAAGATTATTGCGAATTAGGCACGAAACTCGCGATCGACAACGGCCGCAAGCTTCTTGAAGCCGAAGTCGTTCCCACGCCCTTCTACAAGGAAGGCACGGCCAGACGCAAGACCACCGCTTGATGCGCAAACATCTTCTTTCCATCTTAGGTCTTCTTGTCGTTACGGCGGCAGTCTTTCACAACGTGCTGCTGCCGCCGAAACCCGTAGTGGCCAACGATTCCCCTTACCATCAGATCGTAAGGAAAGCCCAGATAGCCGCCAAACCGAGCGGAGTGATGTGGTCGGAGGACGGCTACCTGGGAAACGGGCACACGGCCAACTACGAAGTCTATTCCCCTATCAGGCGGTTTGTGCCGCCCACTTTTTACAACACCGTAGTCTTTTCGCTCTGCGCCTTCTTGGCGGCGCTGGGCTTTTACTTTTTCCTTTTGGAGATGGGGCTTTCCGCCCTTCCAGCCTTTGTCGGCGCGCTTTCTTTGCTTTTCTCGGGCCACTACATCACCTGCGTTTTTAGTGGTCACGCCGGAACGTTCATGATGTGGGCCGCCTTCATGTTCGACCTTTTCGCTGTGGCGAAAGCGCTTAACAAAAGAAGCGTCGTGGCGATGGTCTGGAGCGGCGTCTTGTCCGCCCTGGTCCTGCGCTACCAGTTCGACATCGGCTTCATCATGCTCATCGTGCTTTTCTGTTTCGGGCTCTTCCTGCTGTGGAAGACCTGGGATAAAAAAGCCTTCGGCAAACTCTTTTTGGGATTTGCTCTGGCCGCCATGGTCTTCATCGCTTTCGGCTCCCACGCTTTTTTCTATGTGCTGGGGATATCGAAGAGCGCAAAGGGCGCGGAAGTCCAGACTGTAACGGAAACGCCTTTGCAGAAATGGGACTGGGCGACGCAGTGGTCGCTGCCGATTACGGAAACCGGTTCGCTCGTCTTCCCAGGCATCATGGGCTGGAGCAACCAGGACGAAACCGGGCCCTACTACGGCAGGATCGGGCAAAGCCTGTCCTGGCCCAAAGGCGGCATGGAGAATTTCTCGCTGAATACCCAAGCGGAAGGCGCCGTCGTTATTCTTCTGTCGCTCCTGGCCATCGCCTCTCTCTTTTTTGAGAAGGAAAAAGGCCTGACAATCTTCTGGACGATCGTGGCCTTGATCGGGCTTTTGCTTTCCTACGGACGCTACTGCGACGTTTCGCCGGGGAGCGCCTCGGGCTTCGGGCCGTACAGGATCTTCTATCATCTGCCGATGATGAGCGACATGCGCAACCCGATAAAGTTCCTCTACCCAGTAATGCTCGCCCTTTCAGCTTTGAGCGCCACGGGATTCTCCATGCTCTGCAAGGAGGAAAGCCATGCTTAAGCGCTTCTGGCAAAATTTAGGCAACGGCGACAAGCTCTTCACCATTTTCTGGCTTGTATTGCTGCTTTGGGGAACGCTCATCTTCCTCTCCGTCATAAGCGGTAGTTTCGGCGCGTCAAAACGCGCTGAGATGATCTCGGATCTCAATCAGAACCCGATGATCCAGAGTCAGGTCCAGATGCTAAGGCAGCGCGGCGTTCCAAAGAGTGCGATAGACAATCAGCTGGCCCAGATGACGGACGGTAAGCTTGGCTTGATCGTCGCCCAGCGCTCTCGGTCTGTGCTCTGGGGAAGCGTCGCTTTGATCGTTGTCGGCGCCGCAATTCTCCTGCTTCGATCCGGAGCCAACATAGGAAAAGAAAAGCGCGCCTTCGTTCTCGGCGCGATCATCGCAGTCCTTATTATTCAGGGCCTGTACACCGCGACGCGCTACATCATTCCCGATTACCGCGATCTCTCCTGCCCTGACGGCGTCAAAAAGCTTGCGAAGCTTGACAAGCTCTACAGAGTGCACGCCATAAACAAAGCCTTCTACAATCCCTGGATCTCAGAGTATTTCCCGCTTTACGATATCCCGACGATCGACGTGCCGGCTGATTCCCGTCCCAGCGTCTGGCGCAAAGCATTCTTTTACGGAGACGATCTCAAAATCGCAAAGCGCCTGCTCTACGCGAACGTCCGCTACGTTTTGGGCGGTGCGGAGGAACTCGCTTACTTGAAGGGCGAAGGAGTTTCCTATAAGCCTGTCGGCAATTTCAGCTTCCAGGGCCAGCGCCAGACTATCGGCGAACTGGAGAAAACTCTGCCTCGCTTCTACGCTCCGCAAAGCGCCGTCCTTGTCCCCAAAATTGAGGATGCGCTTGCAGTTATGAACAAAGCCGAGACCGATCCTGTCGCCGTCTGCCTGCTCCAATCTGGCGAACCGCTTGAAAAAGGAGACGGCACCAATACGCTTTCCATTGTGAATTTCACGCCGGAGAATGTGGAGCTGCAGACTTCTTTTGATTTTCCGGGCTACGCTGTTTTGGCCTGCGAACCGCTGGAAGGCTGGAAGGCCGAAGTTGACGGTGTTAAAACCGACGTTGTCCGCTGCAACCTTATGCAGCAGGCGGTCCCTGTTCCGAAAGGATCTCACAAGGTGACTTTCATTTTCTCTAAGCGCGACCTTAGCTCGATCATCTGCGACTACTCGCACATTATCTTTTTGCCTTTGTTTTCCATCTTAACCTTAGCGCTTTGCTTCCTGCCTAAGAAAAATGCCGAATAAAAGGCTTCTGATAGTCTCCTTCATTTTCCCGCCCCAGCTTCTGGCGAGGTCCTTGCAGCTCCTTAAGACCGCCAACGCCCTAACTGAAGCCGGCTGGAAGCTTACGGTCTATACTGCCGACCCCAAGCTTTTGAAAGACAAGCTTGACCCGGCTCTTGGCGAAAAACTTGACAAAAGCATAAAGCTCATCCCGGGCTATACCTTCGAGAACTGGTTTTTCTCCAACGTTACGGCCAGCCTTTCCCTCGGCATGCCGGACGACAAATATGTCTGGCGCTATGCTGGCAAAAAAGCCCTGAAAAAACTGCTTGAAAAAGAAAGCTTCGACTGCCTGGCTTCTTTCGGCCTGCAATGGTCGAGCCATCTTCTCGCCAGGGAAATAAAGAAGCTTTACAATCTGCCCTGGCTGGCCCATTTCAGCGATCCCTGGGTGGACAACGCCTACCACAGAAGATTTTGGCCCATTTCCGCTGTGAACCGCGCCCAGGAACGCTCAGTAGTTGAATTGGCTGACAAGCTTTGCTTCACAACGGAAGCAACGCAAAAGCTCGTCTTGGGGAAATACTCTCCCGAGATCCAGAAAAAAGGGCTAACTGTCCCCCACTGCTTTGACAAGACGCTCTATCCCGAAGTCGAGCCTTTCCCTGACAAGCTTAACCTTGTCCACGTCGGCTCCTTCTACGGCAGGCACAATCCCCTGAACTTTTTCCAAGCCCTCAAGATCTTTTTGGACAAGGAACCGAGATTCCGTTCGCAAATGATCGCGCATTTCATAGGCCTTGATCCCAGCAAATACAAAAACGAAGCGAAAGCGCTGGGCCTGGAAGAAAACCTTGACTTCATAGCGAAAGTCCCCTATCTCGAAAGCCTGGGCTGGATGAAAAAAGCTACCGCACTCTTTTCCATCGATGTCGTCAAAAACTCCCTGCTTTCAAAACTGCCCGACTATGTCGGCTCCGGCAAACCCATCCTGGCCGTTTCGGACAAAGGCAGCCCGACCTGGAAATACGTCGAAAAGCTTCACGGTCTGACCGCCGAGCAGTCTGATGTTAACGACATAGCGGAAAAAATTGAAACGCTCGCAAAAGCCTGGGAACAAGACCCCGAACTGAAAACCTACCGCTATACGGAAGAAGAGAGTTCCTTCTTCTCCTCCAGGAATACGACCGCCATCCTGAGCGAAGCGCTGCTCAGTCTCTGCCGATAAAAAGGCTATTTCTTATCGAACATGCCTTTCAATTTTGCGAAGATCTCGTCCTCTTCGTCGTCCGTCACTTCGCTGGGAACCGTTTCGTCATAAGTCTCAAGAAGCTCTTCGTCGATCTCTTCTATGAAGCGCGACTTCTCGCAGGCTTCCGTGACGCCGTATCTTGTCCTTTCCGCCGGATAAAGCAGATATAGGTCTTTCTTAGCCCTGGTCACAGCGACGTAGAAGAGCCGGCGCTCTTCTTCCAGGCTGCCTTCGTTGACAGAACGTTCATGGGGAAGTATTCCGTCGTTGATGCCGACAATGAAGACGTAAGGGAACTCCAAACCTTTGCTGGAATGGATGGTCATCATCTTGACCTTGTTCTTGTCTTTCATATCCTTGTCGTCGTCGTCCTCTTCGTCCTCTTCCTGCAGGTGCAGCTGCTGTAGGTAATCGTCAAGTCCCGAATTGGGATTTTCCCTTTCGAAATAACTGATGCTTTCAATGAGCTGGCTGACGTTGCCAAGGCGCTCCTCTCTGTCCGCCGTATCGAGTTCGCTGATCTCCTGCTCGTAGTTCAGATCCTCCCAGATATCTCTTACGAAACGCGCGTAGTTCCCCGGCCTGACAAGACCGCGGTAGCGCTCGACAAGATCGTGGAAGGATTTCATCGCTTCCCTTGTCTGGCCTTTTATCTCCTTGCATTCCTCTATATGCCCCAGCGCGGTGTAAAGATCCCAGTTGTGCTCGCCCGCGAAATCGGAAAGTTTTTTCAAACTTGTCGCGCCGATCTTCCTCTTCGGAATGTTGATGACGCGCATGATCGCTTCTTCGTCCAAAGTGTTGACCATAAGCTTGAGATATCCTAAAAAGTCCCGCATTTCCTTGCGGTCCAGAAAACTTAAGTTGCCCTTCAGGACGTAAGGGATCCTGGCGCGCCGCAAAGCTTCTTCATAGCGCATAGACTGCGTGTTGGTGCGCATAAGGACGGCCATGTCGCCGTAGGGAACCTTTTTCGCATGAAGATCGGCTATAAGCTCCGTCAATCTTGCGCACTCCGACTCTTCGTTCTCAGCGCAGAAAAGCTTGACTTTCTCTCCGCGTCCGTTGGCGGTGAAGAGTTTCTTGGTTTTTCGGAACTTGTTGTTCTTAATGACACAGTTGGCGGCGTCCAGGATCGTCTGGGTGGAGCGGTAGTTCTCCTCCAGCCTTATGACTTTGGCTTCCTTGTAATTCTTCTCAAAATCAAGGATGTTTTTGATGACCGCGCCGCGCCAGCCGTAAATGGACTGGTCGTCGTCGCCGACCGCGCAGAGGTTGCGGCTCTTCATCGTCAAGAGACGCATGATCTCGAACTGCGCTTCGTTCGTATCTTGGTATTCGTCCACCAGGGCGTATTGAAAGCGTTTCTGGTATTCCGCCAGGATATCTCTTCGCTCCTTGAAAAGCCTAAGAGGCATGAAAAGCAAGTCTTCGAAATCGACCGCCCCGCACTTGGACAACGCGTCGCGGTAATACGGCCAGAGATGCTGGATGGCCCAGGCGTCCTCGGGGTCCTGACAATTGGGAGAGATCTTGTCGTAATCGGCAGTCCTGGCGTTCTGCATTTGCCACAAGATCTTGTCAGGATCGAACTTTTTGTTGGGAACTTTCAGTTCCCTCAAACCTTTCCTGGCCACCGCGACCTGATCTGCCGTGTCGTAAATGGTGAAAGCGGAAGGAAGCCCGAAATATTCCGTGTTTTCCCTGATGATCTTGAGGCCCAAACTGTGGAAAGTCGAGATCTGCATCTCCTTGGCCGCTTCTCCCGCCAGTGCCCTTATCCTTTCCGCCATTTCCGCGGCGGCCTTGTTCGTAAAAGTCACGGCTAAGATCTTATTTGGAGCGATGCCGTGGGAAAGCATATTGGCTATTCTGTAGGTGATGGTGCGGGTCTTGCCTGTTCCGGCTCCGGAAAGCACCAGAACCGGCCCTTCTATAGTCTCCGCCGCCTCCCTCTGGCGGGAATTAAGTCCTCCTAGATCAACTCTCATGGGGAGAATTATAGCAAAATCAACCGGCGCGTTTTTAACCTCTTCCCGCTTTGACAAAAAGGCGCTGGATTAGTAAAATAAAGTAGATTATTAAACTTACATCTTAAGGATCTATGAATAGCGTTTACCTTCCCCTTCTGCGCGATCAGCTCGCGCGCTTGAAAGCCGCCGGCGCCGAATACGCCGACGTCAGATTCCATGATTACGACGAATCGGAATCGCTTTTCTTTTTGCAAGGCGAACTGAGAGGCTGCGAGCAAAACTCCAAGTTCGGAATCGGCGTCAGAGTCCTTGCGGACGGCGCCTGGGGCTT
>JAFYIM010000076.1 GCA_017538635.1 bacterium | reverse complement strand
CGTCGCACTCGCCATGGGAGGCGAACCATTCACTGTGAAGTGGCCGAAAGTGATAGGCGTCAGGCTCACCAATTCCCTGCCCGAGTGGGTCTCCGCCAAAGACGTTATTTTAAAGCTTCTCTCCATCCTTACGACCAAAGGCAACGTCGGCTGCATAGTCGAATACTTCGGCCCTGGCGTAAAAACTCTGACTGTCCCGCAGCGGGCGACGATCACCAACATGGGCGCCGAACTCGGCGTCACGACCAGCGTCTTCCCCTCAGACGAAAGGACCAAAGAATTCCTGACGGCCCAGGGCCGCCCCAACGATTTCACAGAATTGCTTCCTGACGAGGACGCTTCCTACGACAGAGTGATCGAGATAGACCTGGCGAAGCTTGAGCCTTTAGTAGCCATGTCCCCTTCCCCTGACAACGTGAAAAGCATTTCCGAAGTGGAAGGCACCAAGGTAGGCCAAGTCATTGTGGGCTCCTGCACCAACAGTTCCTACCGCGACCTAACCATAGCCGCCAGCATGCTGAGAGGCCGGAGAGTGCATCCGGACGTCAGCTTCCTAATCGCTCCCGGAAGCCGGCAGGTCATGCAGATGATCGACCGCGACGGCTCGCTTTCGACTTTCCTCACGGCCGGCGCGAGGATCTTGGAATCGGCCTGCGGCCCCTGCATCGGTCAGGGCTGCTCCCCTGCCGAAGGAATCGTTTCCGTCAGAACTTTCAACCGCAACTTCTCCGGCCGTACGGGAACTCCAAATGATCTGGTCTTCCTCGCCAGCCCCGAGACCGCCGTAATGGCCGCCATCTGCGGCGAGATAGTTGATCCCAGGAAACAAGACGTTATCAAGTATCCCCAGATCGAGGAGCCTGAACACTACGACCACGACGATTGGCTCGTCGTTCCGCCTCCCAGAAGAAGGCCGGAAATCAGAAGAGCCTCGACTATCGGCGAACCGCCCAAGAATTCTCCCCTGCCGGAAAACATCGACGGCGAGATCCTTATCAAACTCGGCGACAAGATCACGACCGACCACATCATGCCGGCCGGCGCTTTCATGAAGTTCAGGTCCAATATTCCCGAGTACGCAAAATACGTCTTCAACTGCTTCAACGAGGAAGGCAAAGAGACTTTCTACGAAAGAGCTTTGAAAGTTAAGAATTCCGGACGCCACGGAATAATCCTATCCGGCCTATCCTACGGTCAGGGAAGTTCCAGAGAGCATGCGGCCATCTGCCCGATGTACCTTGGCGTCAAGGCTGTTATCGCCCTTTCCTTCGAGAGGATACATTCCGCCAACCTCATAAACTTCGGCATACTTCCTCTCACCGTGAAAGAAGAAGATCTTGAGAAATTGAGAGCCTCCGAAAAGGTCATGATCAATGACGTGAGATCTCAGCTAAAGGTTGGGCAGCCATTAAGCGCTACAACCGAAGACGGAAAAGAAATAACTCTCTCCCATTTCCTCACCGCAAAAGATATCGAAACGATCCTAGCCGGCGGAAAGCTGAACCTTTTCGCCGCGAAATAAGCATGTACCAGCTCAAAGTCAAATCTAATTTCAGCGCGGCCCACGCCGTCAGATTCAAAAACGGCTGCATAGAGCCGCTTCACGGCCACAACTGGAAGCTCGTCGTCTGCGTCTCTTCCGAAGCGCTCAATGACTGCGCCATGGTCGTCG
>JAFYIM010000075.1 GCA_017538635.1 bacterium | reverse complement strand
GGCACGCAGCTGACAATGCGTACCTTCCACATCGGCGGCACTGCGAACAAAGCGGCCGTGATCACAGCCCATAAGGCCGAGAAAGCCGGCCGAGTCGTTTTGGAGAACGTCCATAGCGTCAACTCTGAGGACGGCGTCCGTGTCTTGAACAAATACGGCAAAGCCATCATCGTGGACGATAAGACCGGCGCCCAGCTTCTCTCCTATGATCTGGAGATCGGCTCCCTGCTGAAAGTCAAAGACGGCGAGAAGGTCAAAAAAGACCAGACAATTGCCGAGTGGGATCCTTACAACATCCCGATGTACACCGAAGTCAGCGGTATCGTCCGCTACAAGGATATCATCGAAGGCAAGACGCTTGACCGCCGCAGATCTGAAGAACAGGGCAACAAGGAAGAACTCGTCATCCTTCAGACCAGAGAGGATCTCCATCCTGAGATCTGGTTCGAGGGTGAAGACGGCAAAAGTAACGGCAGCTACCCGATCCCGGTGAACGCCATTCTGGTCGCCGAGGAAGGCGCGGAAGTCAAGGCCGGCGCCATGATCGCCAAGACGCCGCGTCAGGAATCCAAGACCAAGGATATTACCGGCGGTCTGCCCCGCGTGGAAGAACTCTTCGAAGCCAGACGTCCCAAAGACGCCGCCGAGATCGCTGAGATCGACGGCACCATCAGCTTCCCTGAAAAGAGCATCGACCGCGGCCACCGCATCATCAAGGTGACAAGCGATACGACCGGCGAAGTCAGGATCCACAAAGTACCCCTGAGCCAGCAGCTCATCGTCAGCGCCGGCGACCGTATCAGGAAAGGACAACGCCTCACCGAAGGCGCCATCGAGCCTCACCAGCTGCTTGACGTTTGCGGCGTTCGCGAACTTCAGGGCTATCTCCTGGACCAGGTCAGGGAAGTTTACCGCTCCCAGGGCGTGGAAATAAACGACAAGCACATCGAAGTAATCCTGCGCCAGATGCTCCGTAAAGTCAAGATCACGGATCCCGGCGACACCGAATTCCTGTATGACGACGAAGTCGAGCGCTCCCGCTTCGAGGCCTGCAACCGCAGAGCCGCCAAAGAGGGCAAGCGTCCTGCCAAAGGTATGCCTCTCTTGCAGGGCATTACCAAGGCCGGCTTAAGCACGTCTTCCTTCGTCTCCGCGGCTTCCTTCCAGGAAACCACGCGAGTTCTGACCGAAGCCGCCGCCACCGGCCGCGAAGACCCCTTGATGGGCTTCAAAGAAAACATCATCATGGGTCACCTCGTTCCCTCCGGCACAGGCTTCTCCAAAGAACGCTTCACCGGCGAACTGGACGAACGCGGCGAACTGGATCTCGGCTACACCGCCCAGAGCGAAATGGATTCCTCCTTCCTCCTGGACACCGACGACAGCGAAGGCGAGATCTTGGGCTCCATGGATGAGATACTCGGCGGCGATTTCTCCAAGGGAGAAGGAACCGATTCAAACGAATAAAAACCAAATTAAATTCATAAACAAAAAAAGAGGAAAATCATGCCTACTATTAACCAATTAGTACGGAAGAGTCGTCAGCCCAAGCAGCAGCACACCAAGGCTCCCGCCTTGCAGAGCTGTCCTGCCCGCCGCGGCGTTTGTCTGGTAGTTACCACCCGCACGCCGAAGAAGCCGAACTCCGCCTTACGTAAAGTTGCCCGTGTCCGTTTGTCCAACGGAACGGAAGTAACCGCCTATATCCCCGGTGAAGGTCACAACTTGCAGGAACACTCCATTGTTCTGGTAAGAGGCGGCCGTGTCAGAGACCTTCCGGGCGTCAGATACCACCTTATTCGTGGCGTCCTGGATACCGCCGGTGTGACTAAACGCAAACAGAGTCGTTCCATGTACGGCGCCAAGCGCCCCAAATCTTGATCGACAACGAATTTGCTTAACAACTCTATTTTTGGACAAACATAATTTATGGCACGCAGACATAACGCAACGCGTCGGGTAATCACTCCCGATCCGAAATTTCAAGACAGAATCGTCGCGAAGTTCATCAACAACCTCATGATGGACGGCAAAAAGACTTTGGCCCAGCGCATCTTTTACGAAGCCCTGACCAAGGCCAGCCAGATCGTTTCCGTAGCCGAGGAGATCGAAGTCTTCAACAAGGCTCTGGAAAACGTCCGCCCCACCGTGGAAGTCCGCTCCCGCAGAGTCGGCGGCGCGACCTATCAGGTCCCGGTGGAAATCCCCCAGTATCGTCAGGACGCTCTGGCCATCCGCTGGATCATCGGCGGCGCCAGGGGCCGCAAAGGCACCGAAATGGCGCAAGCGCTGGCCTACGAACTGGCCGACGCCTATAAAGGCGAAGGCGGTGCAGTTCGTAAGCGCGACGAAGTGCACCGCATGGCAGAGGCCAACCGCGCGTTCGCTCACTACCGCTGGTAAGTGCACAGACGCTCATAAAAATGGCCTGCCGCGGTATCGCGGCGGGCCATTATATTTAATAAAACGAAAGACACTACTATGGCAAGAGACATAGCATTAGAAAAGGTTAGGAATATCGGCATCATGGCCCACATCGACGCCGGTAAGACCACCACTACGGAACGCATCCTGTATTTCTCCGGCGTTACCTACAAGCTCGGCGAAGTGCACGAAGGCACCGCCGTGATGGACTGGATGCTGCAGGAACAGGAGCGCGGGATCACGATCACTTCCGCCGCCACCACCTGCTATTGGAAAGAACATCGTATCAACATCATTGATACTCCGGGACACGTGGACTTCACCATCGAGGTGGAGCGCTCTTTGCGCGTCCTGGACGGGGCGGTTGCTGTCTTTTGCTCCGTAGGCGGCGTGCAGCCGCAAAGCGAGACCGTCTGGCGTCAGGCTCAGAAATACAG
>JAFYIM010000074.1 GCA_017538635.1 bacterium | reverse complement strand
GTATTTCCATTTCATTAAAGCTGTCCGCCAGGAAGTATTTCACCGGGCCGTACATGTTCGTGTAAGTCTGCATCCAGGCTTTTGTAAGTTCTGTAAAAGTCTCAGTTCCCGGCGCGATCCACCATGATTTGCATTCTCCCGGCAACGCGCACCAGTGCGCCCTTGGATGAAAATTCGTCTTGCCGTGCGCTTCCGCGTACTCTTCCGGCACGAACCCGGCGAATCCGGGAACCACAGGCGTCATGCCGAATTCCCTCATCCTGGCCAGGATCTTATCCTGCAAAACCTTCGTCTCGTCGATGAACTTGTCCGGGCAAGGACCGTTGTGCTTGTAGAGGTTGCCCATGATGAACCAGGGCAGATACGCCGGCCCCGGGAAGTATTCCCTAAGCCCGGCTTCGCTCACTCCCTGATCCTGCCAGACCTTCCTGGCCACCGCCTGAAATCCCACCATCGCCAGCGGCATATTCACGCCGTGCAGCGCCAGCCAGTCCAGCTCTTCCTCCCATCTGTCCCACTTCCAATACGGCGCGGTGTAACCGAAAGTGCAAACGTTGAAATGATGACGGAATTTGTGCGGCGTCCCCCCGACAGTCAATTCCGCGTCCGGATAATTCTCTACCTTAGGATGTCTCTGCTGCCAGGTCACCATGACGCCGGCGACATCTTTCAGATACTCGTAACATCCGCGGACGATAGCAAGATCGTTTTCCCCTTTGACTGAGACTTTCCCCTCCTTAGCCTCATAGGAAAACGTGTCAAAAAGATTCGTGTTCATTGACGGAGCATATGAAAGCTCAAAGTGACTGCTGTCACCGAACACTCTCTCCAAAACTCCGTACGCCGCCGAAGGCTTCTTAGCTTTCTCTTTTACGCAGCCGCAAAAAGAAAAAGCCAAAACCGCCAGCAGCGTGAAACCAAAACAACGTTTCATATGCATCCTTTACGATCTCTTGCGAAGAAAGAAGAGTCCCGCCAAAGCCAGAAGCCCTAGGCAGGCCGGCTCAGGCAGCATCACTTCCACTTTGACGTCGTCAACGTACGCCACGGTTTTGTCGTCCGCCCAGGAGGTATAGAACGCTATGCCGTCTGGAACGCCGGTCTCGCCGTATTCCATGTATTCATATCCGTATTCGTCTTCAAAGAAGCAATCGCCAAGATAGAAAGAATCGACGACTCGATCTATGGGATTCAGATAAAGGCCGGCTTCATACCATTCGTTGGAATCCAGCGCGGGCTCGATATTTTTGAACATATATTTCGGAGCGTCGGCGCTAAACTGCGTCCTGCCTAGGAACATGTTTATAATGTGACCCTGGCCTTCGAAGGGATAGAAGCGCAGCAAGCCGTTTTCGCTGGGTTTAAACTTGAAACTGATATGCATGGGCAGCCCGTCGGGATTGTCGCATTCAAACCTGTACTCGGCATCGTAATCTCCGGTCTCGATTCCGTTGAAATTCAGGCTCTGCGTGCCGCTGCAGGCCGTGTCAGCCGTTACTTCGTGACGTCCTTGCCTGCCAGTCCAGCCGTTCTGCCATACGATCTCGCCCAAAACATACCCTTCCTCTTCCTCAAAACCAATGCTCAGTGCAGTCTGATATTCGTTCGTTTCACTGGAAGCAACTCCAACCATGAAAACGAAACCAAAAAGCAACATCATTTTCTTCATAGTAAACTCCAATTATATTTTGTCTTTTTATAAAAGCCGGCCGAGTATCCCCGGCCGGCATAAAATTCAACTTGCTTTATTCAACAAAAGCTCAAACTTTATGAACGTTTGCGAAGCAGAAAGAGTCCCGCCAAAGCCAACAGGCCGAGACAAGCCGGCTCCGGAACAGCTTCAACCATCACATCATCAATGTAAGCGTCTGTTGAACTACCATAAGCACTATAAAAGATTAAACCTTTCGGGATTCCCGTATCGCCAACTCGTAAATAATCATATGTCGTTGAGGGATCCGTAGCGTTGTTGCCGAGCTTAATGGACTTAATCTTTTTTGAAACTGGATTTACCACAACCTCAACTTTATACCATTTATTAGGGTCAAGAGATTCATATGTAAATAAAGTTCCGTAATAGGCACCATTAAGATTTGCGTTTACAAACGTCTTATTAATAAAAAGTGTTAACAAATGACCATCATCAGGGGAATTGTAACCATTTTCAAAAGGTCCAAAATTAAGCTGACCATCAACAAGTTTGAACTTAAAACTAATGATTACGTATATATCCACACCCTTTGGATCAATAGTAAAGTCCTTAATGTTTCCACGGTCACCTGAAGAAGCGTCCAGACGATCAAACCTCAAACGCTTTGAACCAGAATCGCTTACGACATAAAAACTTTCATGGCCCTGGTAAGCTATCCAGGAACTCTGTTCAGACAGAGGTCGAATTGTGTCATAAGACTCGAAATCCTCATCAAGGATCGTAAGGCTTTCCGCGAAAGCAACTCCAGTCAGAAGAACGAGCGTTAAAATCAAAGCTTTTTTCATAAATTATTACCTCTTGTTTGTTTTATCGTTGGTTAAATTATTGTCTGTTTTTCAGAGCTGCCGCTCCCAGAAGGAGAAGCAACATCATGGCAGCCGGTTCAGGGATGGTCATTGTCGTGACGGTCAGGTCGTCGATGTAGGAATGCGTGTTGGTGTCGGTC
>JAFYIM010000073.1 GCA_017538635.1 bacterium | reverse complement strand
TACCAGGATTCCTTAAACCTGCCGGCCGGAAATTTCCCGATGCGCGGGAATCTTCCCCAGCAGGAACCGAAACGACTTGAAAAATGGCAGAAAGAGGATCTTTACGGAAAGATCAGGAAAGCCAGAAGCGGCTGCCCTAAATACGTCCTGCATGACGGACCGCCTTATGCGAACGGCAAGATCCACAACGGCACCGCCATGAACAAGATCCTGAAAGATATAACCATCCATTACCTGACCATGCAGGGCTTTGACGCGCCTTACGTTCCCGGCTGGGACTGCCACGGCCTGCCTATCGAATATGCGCTTTTAAAGAAGCTCGGCAAGACCAAGGACGAAGTTGACCAGGTCGATTTCCGCCGCCAGGCCAGGGAATACGCCAAATCTTACATCGACATTCAGCGCGCCCAGTTCAAGCGCTTCGGCGTTTTGGGCGAATGGGAGAACCCCTATATAACGATGGACGCCCGCTACGAGGCGGACATCATCAGGTCGTTTGGCGAACTGTACGCCAAGGGCTACGTTTACAAAGGCTGCAAGCCTATCCATTGGTGCACGAACTGCGAGACTGCTCTGGCGGAATCGGAAATCGAATACGCCGACGACACCTCGACTTCCATCTACGTGAAGTTCCCCCTGGCGGAAGGCCAGGATCTTCCGAGCGGATTGCCGAAGGATGCGGCGATAGTGATCTGGACGACCACGCCCTGGACGCTTCCCAGCAACAGGGCCGTCTGCGTAAAATCCGACATCACTTACGGAGTGGTTGAACTGGACGGAAAACCGATCGTCATGGCGGTCGAACTTGTCGCTCCGCTTTTCGCGAAGCTTGGAAAACCGGCGCCTGAAACGACTGCGGTCTTCCAGGGTGCGGAGCTTGAAGGTCTCAAGGTCAAGCATCCGATCTTTGATGAACTGACCGTTCCCGTGGTGATGGACGACTACGTCTCCCTTGACACCGGCACAGGCATTGTGCACATCGCTCCCGGCCACGGCCAGGAGGACTACGGAGTGGGATTGCGCTACGGCCTGGAAGTCTTTTCTCCCGTAAACGGCAAAGGCCTTTATGACGCGAACGTTCCCCAGTATCAGGGAATGCACGTTTTCAAAGCCAACGAAGTCATCATAGAGGATCTTATCAAGAAAGGCATCCTGATCCATCAGGAACCGACGACGCACTCTTATCCGCACTGCTGGCGCTGCCACAAGCCTGTCATATTCAGGGCGACCGACCAGTGGTTCATAGGCGTTGACAGAAACGATATGCGCAAAAAGGCCCTTGAAGCGATAGAGACGGTCAAATGGGTCCCGGAAGTCAGCAAGCAAAGGATCAAATCCATGCTGGAACTGAGGCCCGACTGGTGCCTTTCACGCCAGCGCATGTGGGGCGTGCCGATCCCGGTCTTCTATTGCGAGAACTGCGGCCAGGAGATCCTGAACGACGAGATCATAAAAAAAGTCGGCGACCTGGCTGAGAAGGAAACTTCCGACATCTGGTTCAGCAAGGAAGCCAGTGAACTTCTGCCGGAAGGTACGGTCTGCCCGAAATGCGGAGGCAGGCATTTCCGCAAAGAGAAAGACATCCTGGACGTCTGGTTCGATTCAGGACTTTCCCACAGGGCGGTCTGCGGCCGCAGGGAAAATCTCTATGATCCCGCCGACATGTATCTGGAAGGCTCAGACCAGCACCGCGGCTGGTTCCAGGTCTCGCTTCTGACCGGCATCGGACTGATGGGCTGCGCACCCTATAAGAAAGTCGTGACACACGGCTGGACGCTGACGGAATCAGGCGAAAAGGAATCGAAATCCAAAGGCAACTACACCGATCCGGAACTGATGTGCAACCAGCTGGGCGCCGACATTCTGCGTCTCTGGGTCTCTTCCACGAACTACATGCAGGACGTCATGATCTCGGAAAACATCCTGCGTCAGATCGGCGACGCCTACAGGCGCATCAGGAATACCTTCAAATACATTCTCGGCAACATAGCGGACTTCGATCCCGAAAAGGACGCCGTTCTGGTTGACAAGCTGAATGAACTTGATCGTTACATGCTCCACGCCCTGGAGACGCTGCGTCAAGTGGTTACGGAAGCCTACGAGAAGAACGAATACCACAGAGTCTTCCACGCTCTCTACAATTTCTGTTCTGTTGATCTTTCCGCCCGCTACTGCGACATATTGAAAGACACGCTTTATGCGGACGCCAAGGATTCTCTTTCCAGAAGGGGAGCCCAGACTGTTTTAAGACAGTGCGCAGTGATTTTGGCGAAGCTTTTGGCGCCGATCCTCGTCTTCACTTGCGAGGAAGTTTGGGAATGTCTTTCCGATTGCGGCTTCTCAAAGGAAGAGGACGGTGAGGAGACCGTGCATCTTTCCGCCTGGCCTAAGGAAAAGAAAGAATGGCTTGCTCCCGAGCTCGCCGCCAAATTTGAAAAACTCTGGTTCATCCGCGACGAAGTCTTAAAGGAACTCGAAGCGCTGCGCCAGGCTGGAAAGATCGGTTCAGGCCAGGAAGCGGAAGTCGAATTGTGGAGCGACGATCCCGAATGGCAGGAGCTCTTGAAGAGTTACTCAGACAAATTCGCGAAGCTCTTCATTGTTTCCGGCGTGGAAATAAAGAAGCCCGAAGCCGGGCGCACGGTCGACAAGATCGTCGTTGCGGCCGGAAGATCCGGGAAGCCGAAGTGCGCCCGCTGCTGGAACTGCAGCGACGACGTAGGATCTGATCCCAATAATCCTGACGTCTGCGCCCGCTGCGCGGAAGTCTTGAAAAATCAGGCTTAAGATATGGTCAAAAAAACGAAATTACCCAAGGAAGTCCTTTCGAAACTTCAGAAGGCCCTTTTAAAGAAACGCGCCCGCTTGATGGGCAACGTTGAGAAGCTGGAGGAGGAATCTTTCATGAATTCCCAGAAAGATTTTTCCGGCGACATTTCCGGCTATAAAACGCATATCGCCGACATCGGTTCCGACGCCTCCGGCATGGAACTGATGCTGGGGTTGGCCAGCAACCAGCAGAAGCTTCTGCAGCAGGTGAACGACGCCTTAGCCCGCATAGAGGACGGGACCTACGGATTCTGCCAAATTTGCGGCAAACCGATCCCGCAGGCCAGGCTGGAAGCCATTCCCGAAGCCGAGCTCTGCCTTAACTGCGCGGACAAGAATTAATGGGCGAAAAGTGGAACAGGTGCGCGACTCCCGTCTATCTGGCCGCCAGCGCCGCGATCATTGACCAACTCAGCAAGTTCGCGGTCAGAAGTTTCGTAGAGGAGAATTCCGTAATAGAGGTCCTGCCGTCATTCAACCTGACTTTCAGGCTGAATCCGGGAGTGGCGTTTTCCATGCTGGACAATATCAACTACGGACATTTCATTTTGGCCGGGCTGGCGCTTGTCGTCATCCTTTTCATTTTCTCCTTGTTTTTGAGAGGCAAGGCGCCGAAAAGCCGCGTGGCGACGGCCGCCCTCGGCCTCATTATGGGGGGAGCGTTCGGCAATATGATAGACAGGCTGCTTCCGCCTTATTATGCGGTCGTGGACTTCATAGACCTTTATTACAAGAACTATCACTGGCCCGCCTTCAACATCGCCGACAGCTGCATAACGGTGAGCGCCCTGCTTCTCATTATCGTCTGTTGGAAGGAAGATTAGTTTTTGGGGGACAAAATGGAAATCAATTATGACGGCCTAGGCAACAGCCTGAGTGATCTGACCAGGCTTTCGAACGCAGTCTCGCGCTCCATCAGCGCCGAGAATTTCAAGGGCGAGAAAGGAAAGGGCGCCATGGCGACGGAGGGAGCCCTTGCGAACGCCGCCAGAGAACTCGGCCAGGGCTGGAAAGTTTCCCCCTGCGTCAGAATAGCGCCGCACACGACTTTTACCGTGGCGGAGATAGAGGGTCCCGGTGCCATAAAGCACATGTGGATGACTTTGGACTATAGGTTTTACCGCCAGTACGTACTGAGGATCTATTGGGATGGAGAAAAAGAGCCTTCTGTCTGCGTTCCGATTGGAGACTTTTTCTGCCATGGCTGGCTGGAGAGAACTAATGTCAATTCCGTCCCAATCGTAGTCAACCCGAGCGGCGGCTACAATTCCTACTGGGAGATGCCTTTCAGGAAAAAATGCCTTGTTACCCTGGAAAATCTTTCCGAGGAAGCGCCGGAGTTCTTTTATCAGATCAATTACATTTTGACCGACATCCCGGAGGACAGAGCTTATTTCCACGCCCAGTGGCGCAGGATGAATCCGACCAACGAAAAGGAAGAGTACGTGATCCTCGACGATGTCAAGGGCAGGGGACAGTACGTCGGAACGTACGTCGCCTGGCAGGCCAACAGCAACGGCTGGTGGGGCGAAGGCGAAGTGAAATTCTTCCTGGACGGCGACAGGGAATTCCCGACGATCTGCACGACGGGAACGGAGGATTATTTCGGCGGCGCCTGGGGTTTCACGGACAACACTTTCAAAAATTACCAGGAGTTCAGTTCGCCGTACTGCGGGCTGCCCCAGATCATCCGCCCGGACGGTTTTACGAAAGC
>JAFYIM010000072.1 GCA_017538635.1 bacterium | reverse complement strand
TTCAAGTCTAACTAGGCCCACCATCTTTCACAGACCAATAATTGCCGGGCGCAAACCTTCGAGTGGGGAATTAACTCAGCTGGTAGAGTGCCTGCTTTGCAAGCAGGATGTCACCGGTTCGAGTCCGGTATTCTCCACCAATGGTTTTTGCTTCGCTTCAATTTGCACATAGAAACAATTTATCCATACACGGAGAAACAACATGAAAAAAAGCATGTTAGTAGCCGCCTTGGTCTTTGCGGTCGCTTCAAGCGGCGTGATGGCCGGATGGCATCAAGACAGCAAAGACGATGCCACTTACTATTACAACACCAAAGTGGGTCAGGATTGCTTCACGATCTACAAGGTCAACAACGGATACCGCGTCTATATCACTTTCCAGGGCGTAGGTTATCAGGAATTCAAGGATTCCATCGTCAAAGTGAATTCCGGCGCCAGGCAGAATCCCAGCGACTCGGAACTCTCCGATGGTCAGGCCATGACTTCCGTCACTCTGACTCATGCCTCCATGTTCGATGCTAACGGCAACATCAAGTTCGAAGTCTATCTTGCCGATCGTTTCGCGAGCAGGAATCCCAAGCTTTCGGTGGTTGTCATGCCGCCTCCTGGTAAAGCGAACGGGAATTCGCCCAATGTGTCAGTCACCTCCGCGAATTGTAACATGTCTGGTGTCAAAGTGGTGTACAGCAAGCGCGGTGTAAGTTCCAGCGGTTCACAGTTGCCTCCCGCCGGCACAGTGTCAGTCACCACAGGCACGGCTGATCTTCGCGGCAGTGTTGGAGCGATCGACATTTTGGGCGGTCTCTTCGGCGATTGCAAGATCCGCGGCAATTGCGGCAAGCTTATTGCCAAGACCCGCAAATGCGTCATCAGGCCCGGTGGTGCTAAGCAGAAAGTTTTCCAGGGCGGTTCGCTTGGCGACAGCCAGATTTTTGTCGGCGGCCAGATTGGAACCATTTCCGCCCGCAACGGTCTGATTGGCAGCGGCGGCAAGGATGCCAAGAAGCGCATCGTTTCCGGTTTCGTTGACAGTGCTAACCCGAAATCTTACAGCACCTCCGCTGATATCGGTAAGATCATAGTTAAGCGCGGATGGGATAAACCTTGCGTGATAGCCGGCAGCGAAAGCGCCATTAATCTTGAAAATACCGATCCGACTTTCTGCAATGGCGTTATCAAGTTGTTCCGTGTGAACAATAAAGGCGACGGGGCCTGCAGCGGTCAGACGGGCGGCTACTTCACGAGCAAAAGCGCTCCTCGCGTCAAAGGCAAGATGAAATCTGCTGTTTCCGGGAATACGATCTATGTAATGTACGGCCCGATCATGGGCAAATCGGATCTCTCCGCTTTTGTGAAGTAAGGCTTCACTGATATTTTGGCTGTTGCCCCGATTCGGCGGGGCAACGGCTTTTTGGTTGATATAAGGATGTACTGAATGAAAGAAACGCTGAAGAAACTTGTCGAACTTCAAGGAATCGATAGCGAGAAGCTTGACCTTAAGTATAGAAGACAAGAAGTGCTCAACAGCCTGGTTGCCGACAAGGAGGAATTTAAGTCCTTGGAGTGCCGCGTGGCTGAAGAGAAGCAGCGTCAGCAGGGCATCAGGGAGGAGGGCCAGCGCCTCGTACGCGAACAGGCTCAGTTAGAAGCGCGTGACAGCGAATTGAGAAAAAGGCTAGACATCGTCAGGAACACCGCTGAGAGTCAAGCCGTCGGCCGCGAGATCGTCGCGAATGAAAACAAGCTTCAGGAGCATTTTGAGAAGGTTGATCGCCAGCATTCCGATCTGGAAGAAAGCCTTCAGAGACTTGCTATGCTGCAGTCTCAATTCTTCGCCAAAAGAGCTGAATTGGCAGATAAAATGCCTGGGATCAAGCAAACTCTTGCAGCTATGGACAAGGAGATCGCAAAAGTCGATGCCAGACGCAAATCTCTTTGTTCCGGGATACCGCAGGCCGTAATGCATCAGTACACCGATCTTATCAGGACCAGGGCCCCTTACATGGTCGTGGAAGTCCAGACTACTGGAGACGGCGACCACACTTGCTCCGGCTGCAATATCGGATTGCCGCCTCAGGTGATAGGCGACATAATGAAAGGGGATCAGCTGGTCTGCTGCGAGAACTGCGGCCGGATCCTTTATCTGGCTGACAAAGAGGAAAAATAAAAAAAGCGGCCGAGGCCGTTTTTTTTTACTTTAGATTTTTGGAGATTCGTCCGGCAGCCGCCCCTCACCTGAGGGGAGGAAAGTCCGGACTCCTGCATGCGAAACGCCGCGGGAAACCGCGGGACGCCACAAGCGGACGGATAGCGCCACAGAAAATTACCGCCGGGCAACCGGTAAGGGTGAAAAGGCGGTGTAAGAGACCACCGCCGGTCGCGGCAACGCGCCGGGCATAGGCAAGCCCCGTTTGGAGCAAGATCGTATAGGGTGCGCGGAGGCAACTCCGGGAACGCATGTCTTCCTAGTCGCACCGGGTAGATCGCGTCAGTTGAATGGCTGCCTGAGTCGCAAGACAAGAACAGAATCCGGCTTATGGACGAATCTCCTTTTTTAATTTTATGATTAAGCGAATCACAACGATAATATTCCTTCTCCTCAGCGCTGGCGCTCTTTTTGCGGCCAGTTATGATGAAAAGGCGGGGGAGGCTTTTAATTCCGGACTCTCCTGTGTTAGGAGCAACGATTTCCGTTCCGCTCTGCGCTTTTTCAGGCAGGCGACGCAGTTTGACGCCTCGTTTGCCGCTGCATATCTGAACATCGGATCATGCCATGAGCGCCTTGGGGAATTTGACAAGGCCAGGCCGTTTTACGAGAAAGCTTTGAAACTTGAGGGCGACAACGCTAATTTCGCCTTCATTTACGCTGGTGCGCTCTTGCGCCACGGCAAGATTGGGGAGGGGAAGAAATATCTTGAGAGCGCGGTCTACGCCGACCCGGCCAATCCTGATTATGTTTACGAACTTGGCGTGACCTGCCTCGTGCTTACCCAGAAGGTGGAGGCCGCCAAATGTTTCAGGGCTGCAGTGGATGTGTCCACAAACTATAGCGCGGCTTGGTTCAGGCTTGGCGCGCTGGAACTTGAAAGCGGCAAAACAAACGAGGCATTGAGGCTTTTGGAAAAGGTCGAGCTAGACTGTGATCTGGCGCCTCAAGCGTATCTTCTCAAGAGCCGTTTGAGAAAAAAACTGGGCGATCTTGAAAGGGCTGAGAGCGATGTCAGGATGTCTCTCAAATTGTCGAAAGGTTACGATGAGGCCTACCTGACTTTGGCGCAAATTTTGCGCGAAGAAAAGAAGTACCGCGAGGCTTGCGAACTGCTTGAGCGAGTGGAGCTGAAATCAAGTCATAACAACTGGGCTTTGATGCTTGCGCGCCTATATGAGGATTGGGGCGACGAGCGGTTTGCCGCCGGAGAAGAAGAAACTGCTAGAACCCTTTACAGACAAGGGCTGCGCTTCCTTCCGGAAGATCCTTCACTGCTCAACAAAAGCGCGACACAAAGGAGTGCGAAGTGAGGCCTTTTCTTCGTTTTGCCACTCCCTTGACAATAAAAGACGATTCAAGTAGAATATTCTCAAGTTTTATATGGCGGATTCTAATCCTTTTCGCCATGTGAATTCGTACAAACCCTTCCCGGGAGACCGGGGCTAACTCAAAACGAAGGAAAACCGTGGCAGACAAAAAGGTTGTAAGTATTGACCTAGGTCGCGAAGTAGTGAAATTCGCGTTTGCGCAGGTCAGTAAAGGCAGCGCTAAGCTCACCGGATGTCAGAGCGTTACTCTCGAGGTCGCCCATGACGCCGATGACAGCGCGTGGCGCGCCGCTGTTTTGGAAGTGCTCAAGCAGCAGAAAGCTGCTGGTTCTCTGGACAAAAAATCCGAAATATACGTTACTCTTCCCAGCTCTCAGGTCCTTACCAGAGCCCTGAAGGTTCCCACTGCGGAACTGCAGACCCAGGTCGTCGAAGAGGCCAAGAAGAATCTGCCTCTGCCGATCGAGGAAGCCGAATGGGGCTACAACGTCGTCGGCGAAGCCGGTGACCAGAGCCACATCTCCCTTTTGGCCGTGAAGACCACCGTCGTTGAAGAGATCAATTCGATTTTTGAGGAAGCCGGTCTTTCCCTTGCCGGCGCCACGAGCGGCGCCCTTAATCTGGCGAACCTCCTTATCGCCGAAGGCAAAGGCACTGTGGAAACTCCCACGGCCGTCCTTAGCATCGGCGCCTCATCCTCGAACCTCGTCATCGCCGAGGGAACGAAAGTTTGGATGCGTACCTTGCCGGTTTTCGGTTCCACTCTCGTTTCCGCTCTGACTGCCGGCGGCGCTTCTTTTGATGAAGCTCGCAAGACTCTTCTCGAGCAGGTCGATCTCGGGAACGCCGAATCCGAAAGCACGAAAGCTGTCGGCCAGGCTCTTTCCCGTCTCGTGATGGAGATCACCCGTTCGATCGTCAACTACAGGACGAGTCTTTCCGGCGAGAAACCGGCGCGTATTCTTCTGACCGGCGGTTATGCGAAGATCAAGGGCCTTGATGCTTACCTTCAGGACAAGCTCAAAACCGACACCGCTTACCTCGACGCCTTCTCTCCTTTCGAAGGCGAGAGCGGCGACTCTTTCGCTTTTGCGGAAGCGCTGGGCGCTCTCTCCGCCGTTTCCGGCAAGAGCCCCTACAGCGTCAACCTCGTTCCCGCCAATCTGCAGTGGCAGCGTTCCTTTGATGGCAAGAAGCCTCTTATCATCGCTGCTGTCGCTTTGCTGGCGGTGCTTTTCGGCGCACTCTTCTTCCTCAACCAGGGCAAGATCAGCAAAGAGTCCGAGCAGGCTGCAACGGCTCAGCAGACGTTGGAGGAAGCTCAGAAATATGACAAGGCCATCAAGCAGGTCCAGAAAGATATTCAGACTCAGCTGGCCGAGAACGAAGTTTACGGCCGCCTGCTTTGGGAAAGAGAAGCTTACGTTTATACGATCTCGCAGCTGGCTGCCAAGATGCCGACCAACATGTGGCTCTACGGCGTCAGAAGCTTCACTCTTGGCGACATCTCTGAGGAGAACGCTCTGAGCAGCAACGCCAGCGACGTCCTTGTCATCAACAACGACGAAGATGCCAAGACGCTGGTCAGGATCGGCATAGACTGCGGTTACTACGGCAACTGGGCCGAGGCTATGGGCGACATCCAGAAGCTCGTGGCCGAGACCGTTGGCAACGCCGGCTTCAAAGTCGGCCGCGATCTCCCCTGGCTCAAGTACACCGAACTGCAGATGGTGGTCGACCTTGACTGGAACAACAACGACAAGGACGACTTCTCCGAGTATAAAGAAAAATTCAGCCTCAAATCCGGCCGTTAACTGATGTCAAGGATAGAGCAATGAAATTTGATTTACAGAAAAACAAATTGTTCCTCGTAACTCTGGGCATCGTAATCGTCATCGTGGTGGTGGCTCTGGTGCTCTGGCGCGGATCGGTCAACAAACTGAACGAAGCATCCGCCGACTATGAAACCGCGAACAGCGATTATGAAACGCTGTGCAAGAACTACAACGGCGCCCCCTGCGCTGCTCTGCAGAAAGCTTATGAGGCCGACCTCGAAGCCCTGAAGAAGCAGGCTGTGGATTTTGTCGAGGCTGTCAAAACGGAAAAACTCAACGTTCTCGATCCTTCCAATTTCAAGATCGAGCTCCGCAAGTACGACAATCAAATAAAAGAAGAGCGCGAAAAACGCAACATCAACATTTACCCCGGCGAGGGTTTCTCGGAATTCTTGGGCGATGTGGTCGCCAAGGAAGCCGATATGCCTAAGCTCTCCGCCCAGTTCCAGACAGTGAAAGACGTCCTCGGAGTGCTTCTCGACAACGATGTCCTGGAAGTCGTTTCCATCGAAAGAAACCAGGGCGACCAGATGAGCGATTATGACGACGAGGATGAGGAATCCTTCGGCGGCGCCAGCGCCAAGAAGGACGAAAAGGTCGCCAAGTATGAAGGCATCCCCGTTTACTTCCAGTTCGCCATCCGCCCGGACAAGATCTACAACGTCCTTGCCCAGCTGCGCGACAAGCCCTTCTTCTATATAGTAAGAAGCATAAGGACCGACCTTCAGCCTGACCCTGTTGGAACGATCGAAGATCCTTCCGATATCTTGGAGCGCGTGACGGTCGATATGACCGTGGAAATGATCAAGATCAACAAGCCCGCTGAGGCCGCTAAATAAATCAAGAGGATTGGTAAATAATGAAAGCTTTAAATGAACATTGGGAAAAATTGCTTTTCGTAGTGATCCTTCTGATCGTTTTGGTAGTGGTAGGCAAGGCCTTCACAAGCCAGAACGACACCGATAGTTTTGAAGCCCGCGGCGAAGCCAAGGACGTCAAGGAAAGCGCTTTGGTCGGCATTCCGGGTTTGGTCGAGATCGTCAAGGCCTCCGCTCCCAAGCTGGCCAGGAACGTCTTCACGCACGACTGGCTTCAGAGAAGCACGGCCAACCAGGCAGCTCTCACGAGAAAGTGGGGGATAACCTGCGATGAGACCGGACAGATGATCACCTATCGTCCCGACGCCGACAACGACGGTATGCCCAACGAGTGGGAGCAGAAATACGGTCTGGATTGGACGAATCCCGCCGATGCCGAGGAAGATCCGGATAAGGACTCTTTCACGAATCTCAAAGAATACACGCTCTCTCAGGAGCTCGGTATTGAAGTTCTCCCCAAGGATCCGACAAGCCCCAACGTTGCGGCTCAGGATTGGCGCATCGGCAAAATTTATCATCCCGAACGCGACCTGCAGCTCGGCATGTTCACCAAAGGCTCTTCTCTGAAATTCAAATATAAAGGAAAGATCCTCCCGGCCACCGAACTCACCGCCACCCAGATCGAGCCTGAAGAAGGCAAGATCTACTATATAGAGAAAGTGGAAGAGGTCAACGAGACTGACAAGAAAGGCAAAGAGAAATTTGTGGACTACAAAGTTACGCTGAAAGACGGCGAGACTGGCGAAGTCTTCTTCTGCACCAAGAAAGACAGGAGCCTGGAATCCTTCGGCCTTGTCGAGTTCGTCAGCAAGGACGACGCCAACAAGAAAGTCGTCTGCAAAGTCGGCGATGAAATTAGCCTTCCCATGATCCAAAAAGACGGGAAAGTGACCGTTATAGACGTTGAAAACAAGACTGTCACCGTCAATGCCAACGACATTGACTATACAGTCACAGCTGAATAAAATAAATAATCAAGATATAACAACTGATGGAGTTAACGAGCATGAAAAACACAAAAGCCCTGACAGTAGTTGCAGTCTCCCTGGCTGCGATCCTGCTTCTGGCGCAGAACGTGATGGCTGAAGCTGCCGTAGACCAGGCCATGAGACAGACGGCTGCTCTTCGCGCCCAGGAATTGGCCCGCGAATTGCAGATCGAACGTCAGGAACAACGGCAGATGGCTGACCTTTTGTTCCAGCAGGCGCTTCCCCTAATCGAACAGGGTGAGTACCGCAAGGCTCACACGCTTCTGTCCGAAGCCCTGAGGCGTTGCCCGAATCACACCGATTCCAAGGTTAAGATCGGTGAGGTCAACAGCGTCCTCTACGACTACTACACCTCCGTGGCTAACGACAGACTTCAGATGCGCGACTACGAATCCGCGATCAACTTCTATCGCCAGGCTCTTGAACACAAGCAGGGCGACGAAGCTCTGAAGGGCATCAACAAAGCCCGCAAGCTTCTTGAAGCCGCCGCCAGCCAGCAGCTCTCCAAGATCGTCAACACCGACCTCTCCGAAGAGGAACAGGTCTACCAGATGATCAAGCAGGCTGAAGAGAAAGTCGTCTACGGTCAGTATGAGGAAGCCAAGAGCATCCTGAAACAGGCTATCAAGCTTGAAAGCGAAGATCCCCGTCCCCGCCGTATGTTGAGGGACGTGATCGCCAAGCAGAACAAGCTCATCAAGAGCGATCAGGAACTTGAACGTTCCCAGATCATGCTCGAAGTGCTCCGCAAGATCTCTCCGGAAGCCGCCGAGGATACCGAGGAAGTCGGCAGCGAGTCCACCGACGCCCCGGGCGAATCCGCCCGCAAAGCTATGTGGGCAAAACTGATGAACAAGATCCCGGCCGTCAGCCTTGACAACAACACCGTTTCCGAAGCCGTTCAGTTCCTTATTGAAGAAGGCAACATCCCGATCGTTCTTGATGCCGCCGGCGTCAACGACAAGATCTCCCTTGATGCCGAGGGTCCGACGATCCTGACCGTTATCGAGTACATCTGCGACACCGCCAATCTGAACTACATTGTGACCGGCCCGGCTGTTATTATCTCCAAAGGCGAAGGCCAGATGGAGACCAGGATCTGGACGGTCTCTCCCGGCGTCGTTTCCAAAGCCTCTGAAATTGAGACTGATGACAGCAGCTCCGATGCTTTCGGCGGCATCTTTGACACCGACACCGGCAGCGACGAAGACTTCTCCGCCATGGAGACCGAACCCGAACTGGTCCGCGCTCTGAAAGACTACATCGGCGCCGAAGTCGAGGGCAGCTCGATCTTCCTGGAACCCGTTTCCGGCACCTTGGTGGCCCGCAACACCGTCAAGAACTTGGAACTCATCGACAGCTACCTGAAGAACCTCGACGAGAGCGGCGATCAGGTGCAGGTCGAGATCCAGGCCCGCTTTGTTGAGATCAGCGATCAAGACCTCAACGAGATCAGCTTCGGTATGAAGCTCAAGAGCCCCTGGAAAGTCATCAGCGCCCACAACAATAATGGCAACGCTATTGTGGCCAACCCGACTGACTTCACCGGCGCGCTCCGCCGCTACTCCAAGGGTTCCCGCAACAGCCGCTATGCCGATCGTCTCTCCTCCGTGATGAGCATGGTCGGTGTCGGCGCCATTGGCAAGAACCAGATCAACGACGAGGTCCTCGGATTCTTCACCAATGCTCTGACTGATCCTGAAGTTGGTCTGATCTTCAACGCGATCGACAACAAGACCAACGCTGACGTTCTCTCCGCTCCTTCAGTTACCACCGTCAGCGGCCAGCCCAGGGTCACCATCAAGCAGATCACCGAGGTCATGTACCCCGAAGATTATACAGTCTATAAACCGGCTATCATTTACAGCAACGCCCAGTCCTTCAGCCTGCTCAACCCGAGCTCGACTCCGGACGTCAGCGCCATGCCTGGTTACGCCACTGTTGAAAGTACCCTTAAAGAAGATGTAGGTATCGAACTTCAGGTTTCCCCGATCGTCGCCGACGACAAGCGCACGGTCAGCATGGACATCACCTGCAAGACCTCTTCTGAAATCGAGCCGCGCGTTGTTTCCGTTTACGTTGGAAACTCGGCTCTCAATGTCGACCCCATTGAACTCGACATCCCGCGCTTCAAGTTCTCCGAAGTTAAGACTCAGGTCGTAGTCGCTGACGGCGAGACCGTGGTCTTGGGCGGCATGGTCACCGAGACCCTCCGTCAGTACAAGGACAAAGTCCCCTTCCTGGGCGACCTCCCCTTGATCGGCCGTTTCTTCAGAGCTGAAGGCAGCTACAACGAGAAGAAGCATCTTCTGATATTCGTCAAGACCAACATCATTACTCCGACCGGCGAGCTCTATCGCGACCGCGTCGCCAGCAAACTGGCTTCCTCCCTCGAGCAGGAACGCGCCGACTATGAAGAAGGCGAGCAGGTCACTGAAGCCGAAGAAGGTGAAGAAGAGAGCAGTGAGGTTGAAGATTCCACCGAATCTGAAGAAACCACAGAAGTGAGCGAAGCTTCCGACGAGGAGGCCACTGAAGAAACTTCCGAGGAAACTTCTGAGGACGAAGAAGAGGAATCCACTGAGGAATAACTTAAATGGCAATTAAAAAAGATATAGACTTTGGAGGTCTTATGAACAAAAATATGCTGAAAATGAGCCTTATCATCGGGCTGGTCATGCTGGCGGTC
>JAFYIM010000071.1 GCA_017538635.1 bacterium | reverse complement strand
TGATCTGGTTTACCTGGAGCGCTTCTTCACGAATCTTTTGGCCGGCGGAAATTTTGATCTCAAGAGCCGCGAACTGCGCGTCTAGAATTATTCTTTTTTCTCGCGGATAAAGCAGCGCTTGGCCAGAGCGAAGCAGGGGCAGCCGTGGTATTTTTCATAGACCAGCATGCAGGGACAGTTCCATCTGAGGCCGTAAAGGCACATGGCCATGATGACGTAGTTGAGGTAGATGATAGGATGCCAGAGATACAAGCTGACAAGGCCTATGACGGCGATCATGCCGGATTTTGAACGGTAGGAGAAGGCCACCTTCTCCGGCATAAAGGAATAGCCGAAATAAAGGTGCATGAAAGACAAGAAAAAGAGCGCGGGCAGCGTCATTTTGTCCGTTATCACAAAATAAGCCAGAAGCCCGACTAAAACAAGGCGCACTGCGATCGACCACCAGTTGGCAATGGTGGGGACCAGCATGCGGGTGTTGTTCTGGTAGAGAAGATAGTCGGGATCTTTTTGGATAAGCATCTGCTCCTCATCCCTGGCTCTTTTGTACATCAAGGGCAGGAAGATGAGCGCCACCGCCAGGAAGCTCATGAAGTTGAAAAGCATAATCGAGCAGCCGGCGCACCAAAGAAGCAGCGAAGCGTACATCGGATGCCTGGCCAGGGAGAAGGCGCCTCGGATGATTATGGGATGCGTTTCCTTGATCTCGATGTCGTCCGACCATAATGTGCCGATGTTGACTTTGGCCCAGATGTGCCAAAAGGTGGCGAAAAGCAGCGCGATAAGGCCGATCGCGAAGAAGATATAGCGCGTTGCTTGGTCTTCGATCTTGAATTGGCCGAAGGAATTCAGCCAGAAGGGAAACAAAAGGATCACCAGGATCGTCATTTCCCTGGTGGCGAAAAAGTTCGACGCTTCTTTGTCAAGTTTCTGACGGTGCTTGGCGTGCTCTATGAATTTCAAAATGACCGCGATGAGCAGAACGATGCCTGTTGCGTAAACGAAGCCCATCCCTACAAGAAAGAGCGTTGGGTCTATGGAACGATTAGCTAATTTATTGACAAGCTCCAGCATGAGAACGCCTCGAAATAATGTAGATTAATATGGGAATGAAAACGACAGCCAGGATATGGTAGATGGTGAAAGGACCAATTATGCGGGGCTCGGTCCTAACGAATTCCACCAGGAAACGCATGATAAGATAAGCCAAGAGATAGATTGGGAAAAGCAAATCGATCCTTTTAGTCTTGAAATAAAACAGGAAAAGGCATAAGGCGGCTGAAAATTGGAAAATGCTTTCCACGAATTGCGGGGGGAGGATAAAGTTCCCTCCGCAGCAGCCGTTATAGTAGCAGCCGATCTTTCCGAAGCCGGCGGCCACGGCCAAAGGAATAACAAAACGTCCTCCGAAGGAAGACGAGGTCTGGCGAGAGAAGGCTTTGTAGAGATTGATGGCGGTGAAAGCGCCCAGAAGTCCTCCCATGTAACTTTTCCCGTTGATCAGCAT
>JAFYIM010000070.1 GCA_017538635.1 bacterium | reverse complement strand
CCGTGTCAGCGGCGACAAGCTCTGGCTCTCCGGCGCGAACTGGAAGCACGATCAGATGAAGTATGAGATCATCGAGATCCACAGCCCCAGGAGCGAATCGGGCCGCAACGGCGTGACCGGCATCAGAAAATCAGTGCATTACAGCGGCAGCAACTGGATCCAGGCACAGCCCGGCATCAGCTGGACCGTGGACGGCGCCAGGAGCGGCGACGACGCCATGTTCTTAGGCATTCCGAGAGAAGGCGGCTTCCTCTCCATGACCATGAAGAACGAGTACGGCCAGATCGCGGCCCGTACCGTCGAATACGGAACTTTGAAACCTAACGAGTTGACATATTCAACGCAGAAAGACGACCCGACGCACTACACCTGGGTGAAGACCACGAAGCCCACCATCGGCGGCACCTTAAGGGAAGCCGAGAACCACAACGCGCGGTCCAGGGCCGAAAGCAGGGCTTATGTCAAGAACTCTCCTTACGCCACGGTCGGCGAATTAAGGAAAGTCAGGCGAAGTGGCGACTGGGAAAACATCGGCACGGGCAACAAGACTCAGGAGGCGAACCGTTACATGCAGGCCATCGCCAAGAGCTTCACGACCTACGGCGTCAGGATGGACGCGGAGGAAGAGGGAGCGCACCTTGGCGGCTGGCGCCCGGCCTTCGGTACGGTCGCCAAATCCGATACCGGCAAACTTCAGGCCCAGGAAGTCAACTGGGAGCCCGGCATTTGGGAAGGCCAGAAACTCAGGATCAGCAGCGGCAAACAGAAAGACCAGGTCTTCGTTATCAAGAGCAGCACGGCTACTTCGATCACGCCCGACGGCTATTCTGTCGGCGCCCAGGAAACGTTGCATACCTCCAAAGGCGACAAGTTCAGTGTCGGCCCCGGATACGGGTCCGCCATGTTCTACACCAGGCAGCCTCAGGAGAAGGGCGAATGGGAATGGGTCGAGAAAGGCCTCACCAAGCAGCCCTACGGCCTATACATCTTCGGTCTGAACGATTCCATCAAGACGACAGAATTCCTCGAAGAGAACCACAACGCGACTATCAAAGTCGAAGTTTACAATTACGACAAGGGCGAATACGAAGAATTCCCGAAGACTTCCGTTTCGGAAAAAGACATCAACGACCCGTATCAGATCAGCGTTCCCAGACATCTGCAGTGCAATAAGTCTGACGGCTTCTTCTGCGGCATGATAGGCCCCGAACACGTTTCCAGCAAGGGCGGCATCAAGGTTAGATTGACACCCTCCGGTTTGCACGACGCCGACTGCTCCGGCTTCGCCTGGTTCGATTACGCTTACTTGACGCCCTGCTCCACCCAGGGGCAGATCAACATCAATACCGCTCCGCCGAGAGTCTTGGCGTCCCTTCCCGGCGTCAGCTCAAAGCTTGCCGAGGACATTTATCGCGGCGTAGCCCAGAACGGCAAAGCCGAACTCAAGCCCTATAAGAACATCACCGACATTCTCTCCGTCAGAGGCATGACGGTAGAGCGCTACAGTCATCTCTGCGCGCTGATCACTACCAGAAGCGACCAGTTCAGGGTCCGCATCCTGGCCGAGTCTTTGAATGACGTCAACCGCGACGGCGAGTACGACGAAGATAAGGGCGATTACGTCACGTCCTACACTTCCCAGGACGTCATCGTTGACCGCCAGGCGCTGATGGACGGCGAGATAGGCGAATCCAGCTTCCGCTTCCTCTCCAAGCAGCAGTAAAAAATTAAAACAGAAAGAGCCGGTTTATTCCGGCTCTTTTTTTTATGGGGAAAAACCAATGCGCAACTTATATGACAACATTCCCAGCGCCAAATTAGGCATCGTGGCCGTTTCCAGGGACTGCTTTCCCAAAAGCCTTTCGGAAAGCAGAAGAACAAAGATAGTAAAAGCGTACGAAGAGAAATACGGCAAGATCTACGAATGTCCAATCATTGTTGAAAACGAGCTGGACGCCAAAGCGGCGCTCGATGATCTCAAGAAAAACCAGGCGGAGGCGCTCGTGGTTTTCCTTGGCAACTTCGGCCCGGAGACATCCGAAACGCTCCTTGTGAAATATTTTAAGGGACCTTCCATGCTGATTGGCGCGGCGGAGGAAGGCAAAGAGAAACTCCTGGACGACAGGGGCGACGCCTATTGCGGCATGCTGAACGCCAGCTACAATCTCGCTCTCCGGAATCTCAAAGCTTACATTCCGGAATATCCCGTAGGCGATGCCAAAGATTGCGCTGAAATGATCAGCGAATTTCAAACGATCGCCAACGCGCTTATTGCCCTCCAAAATCTGAAGATCATCTCTTTCGGTCCCAGACCTCAGGATTTCCTGGCCTGCAACGCGCCAATTAAACGCCTCTACGATCTGGGCGTGGAACTGGAGGAAAATTCCGAACTCGATCTTTTCGAAGCCTATAAAAAGCATGCAGGCGACAAAAGGATCCCTGTTGTCGCCGAAGAAATGGCCAAGGAACTTGGAGGCGGCAACAAAAAGCCTGAAGTCTTAGGCCAACTTGCGCAGTACGAACTGACGCTACTTGACTGGCTGGAAGCGCACAAGGGCATGCGCAAATACACGGTTGTGGCCGGCAAATGCTGGCCGGCCTTTCAGACTCAGTTCGGCTTCGTGCCGTGCTACGTTAACAGCCGCCTGGCGCAGATGGGAATTCCCGCCGCCTGCGAAGTCGATATCTACGGCGCCCTGAGCGAATATCTTGGAACAGTGGTAAGCCGCGACACCGTCACGTTGCTCGACATCAACAACACCGTTCCAACCGACATGTTCCTTGAAGAGATCAAGGGGAAATATCCCTACCAGCAAAGCGATCTCTTCATGGGCTTCCACTGCGGCAACACCGCGTCAACGAAACTCGCTTTCTGCGAGATGAGGAACCAGAAGATCATGGCGAGAAGCCTGCCTCCTGAAGTCACCAACGGCACCCTGGAAGGCGACCTCGCGCCGGGGCAGGCCACCATCTTCAGACTGCAGAGCACCGCGGACGCCAAGCTCAGAGCCTACGTCGCGCAGGGCGAGATACTGAACGTTAGAACGCGCTCCTTCGGCGCCATCGGCGTCATAGCTGTTCCGGAGATGGGCCGCTTCTACCGCCACGTGCTCTTAACTAAGAATTTCCCGCACCATACCGCCGTCACTTTCTCTCACAACGGCAAAGCGCTCTACGAAGTCTTCAAGCTTCTCGGCGTCGAACCGGAGGAGATCTACTTCAACCGCGGGAAGGGCGACCGCTATCCCACGGAGAATCCCTTCTAAGAAAATCCAATGTTCGTCGGCATAGATTTAGGCACTTCCGCAGTCAAGCTTCTCCTTATGGACGAAGCGGGCCGTATCGTCGGGACGCAAAGCGAAGAATACCCGCTGATTTTCCCAAATGAGGGCTGGTCGGAGCAGGACCCTGATCTTTGGCTTAGCCAAACCAAAACAGGGCTAATTAAGCTTCTGAGGGCCCATAATGACCCTCCTGTGGACGCTGTCGCGGTCGCCGGGCAAATGCACGGGCTCGTCATCCTTGACGAGCATGACGAAGTCATTCGTCCCGCTATCCTTTGGAACGACGGCCGCACAGCATCTGAAACGGAATATCTCAATAGCGTTATAGGTAAGGAAAAACTTTCCGTCTGCACCGGCAACATTGCTTTCGCGGGCTTCACCGCACCCAAAATTCTCTGGGTCAGAAACAACGAACCGGAGAATTTCCAAAAGATCAGAAAGATAATGCTGCCCAAGGATTATCTTGTTTACAAACTGACAGGCGTTTTCACCACCGATTATTCCGACGCTTCCGGCATGCTCTTATTGGATGTCAAAAACAAAAAGTGGTCGGGGGAAATGCTTGATATCTGCGGCGTCAAATCCGAACAACTGCCGACGCTCCACGAAAGCTATGAGGCGGTGGGTAAGCTCTCAAAAGAGATCAAGGCAGAGCTTGGCATAAAAGGCGAAGCAATCATCGCTGCGGGCGCCGGCGACAACGCCGCGGCCGCCGTAGGGACCGGCGCCATTGGGAACGCCAGGTGCAACATCTCGATAGGCACTTCCGGCACGATCTTCATAACCAGCGACAAATTTTTGGTGGATGAAAAGAACAGCCTGCACGCCTTCGCCCACGCGGACGGCAAGTTCCATTTGATGGGCTGCATGCTGAGCGCCGCCAGCTGCAACAAATGGTTCATGGACGAGATCCTTAAAGAAAAGGACTACGCCAAAGAGCAGGCGGAAATAAAGCATTTAGGCGAGAACAAGGTTTTCTTCCTGCCGTATCTCATGGGGGAACGCAGCCCTCACAACGATCCATTAGTCCGGGCCATGTTCTATGGCATGAGCCTTGGCACAACAAGAAGCGAAATGTACCAGAGCGTTCTGGAAGGCGTAGCCTACGGACTTAGGGATTCTCTGGAAGTTGCCAGAGAAATGGGCCTCGGAATTGAAAAAGCCACGCTCTGCGGCGGGGGAGCCAAGAGTTCCTTGTGGCGCGCGATCCTCGCCAACGTTTTGAAACTGGAGCTTGAGATCCCGGAAAGCGAGGAGGGCCCGGGTTTGGGCGCCGCGATCCTTGCCGCCGCAGCTTGCGGCAAATACAAAGACCTCGCTTCCGCCGCAAAAGAGATCGTCAAAATAAAAGAGACCCTTGTCCCTAGCAAAGAGCTTATGGAAAAATACGACCGTGGGTACGCTTTTTTCCGCAAGCTTTATCCTGCGGTCAAGGGCCTCAATTATTAGAAAGAACGAATATTATCTTGTGGCCTCGAAAGAGCCTTCCTGATCTTCACCGTCGCTAAGAAAAACGCCTTTTAATTTCTTGGACGTGATAGTTCCTTTGATGACGTCAGAATCGAAATCAGTATCGCTGGCGGTGAAACTGTTGCCTTGCACCGTGCCTTTGTAATATTCGGTTTCGCTGTCGTCGTCTTCGTCGGTTTTCGTTAAGGCGAATTTGGCTTCGCCGTTTTTGCCGATGCTGACTTTGACAGTCAGCTTCATCACTTCATCGTCGTCGTCAGTATATTTGCCGGTATAAGTGTAGTCGCCACTCTGCAAAGAGGAGACGGCTTTCTGGAAGATTTTAAAAATCGAGGAGCTGGGGTTGTTCACAACCTCCTTGATCGTATCAATCTGGTTGAATATTTTCTGGACGGTGGACTGGCTGCTAACTGTTGATTTGCCTTTGGAGGTTTGAATGTCATCAGCGATTACGAGACTAACGCTGAATATGACAAGAATGGCAAAAAACTTTTTCATGGTTTAACTCCTAATACTGGTGAAATGCACCACTACCGCCAT
>JAFYIM010000009.1 GCA_017538635.1 bacterium | reverse complement strand
TACTGGTACAGGGTGCTGAGACCGGAAGGCAGGCGGGAAACGATACCGGCGAAGATGATGAGGGAGATGCCGTTGCCGATGCCGTTTTCGGTGATGGACTCACCCAGCCACATCAGGAAGGCAGTGCCTGCGGTGAGGATGATGGTGGTAACGATGATGCTCCACACGCCGGGGTTGATCATGGCGCTCTGGAGATAGATGGCCATGACCAGGGCCTGCAAAGCGCCAAGGACCACGGAACCGTAGCGGATCCACTGGGTCATCTTCTTGCGGCCTTCCTGGCCTTCCTTGGCCAGGCGTTCGAAGTAAGGCACCACCATGGTCAACAGCTGCACGATGATGGAAGCGTTGATGTAGGGGATGATGCCCATGGCGAACACGGTCAGGCTCTTGAAAGAACCGCCGGAGAGGATGTTCATCCAGGTAAACAGGTCGGAGGAGAACATCGAAGAGAGCAGGTCCTTATTGACGCCGGGCACCGGGATATGGGAGCCCAGGCGGAACACGCCGATCATCAGCAGCGTGAAGAGGATCTTTTTTCTCAGTTCCGGGATCTTCCAGGCGTTTACCAATGCTGAGAACATTTACTTCACCTCGACTTTTCCGCCGCAGGCCTCAATGGCGGCCGCAGCAGCGGCAGTCGCGGGGACGCATACGGTCAGTTTTTTGCTCAGTTCGCCGTTGTTCAGGATCTTGACGCCGTCTTTCACCTTGTTGATGATGCCGGCTTCCCAAAGCAGTTCGGCGGTGACTTCGGTACCGTCCTCAAACACGTTGAGAGCTTCCAGCGGGACCTCCACTATCTCCTTCTTCCAGATGTTGGTGAAGCCGCGTTTCGGTAAACGGCGGGAAAGGGGCATCTGGCCGCCTTCGAAGCCGGGGCGTACGCCGCCGCCGGAACGGGACTTCTGGCCTTCATGACCGCGGCCGGAGGTCTTACCGGTGCCGGAACCAATGCCTCTGCCTACGCGCAGAGGAGCTTTTTTGGAACCGGGCGCGGGAGAAAGTTCACTAAGATTCATGGTACACCTCCTACTTAGTCGTCCAGCTTTTCTACGGTGACAAGATGCGCGATAGCGTGGCATTTGCCCAGGATATCGGGAGTGTCCTCCTGGACGACGGAGGAATGCATCTTCTTCAGACCCAGAGAGTCGGCGATGGCTCTCTGCTTTTTAGCGTAGCCGATGGGGCTCTTGGTCAGAGTGATCTTGATCTTTGCCATTTTGCAGCCCCTCCTTAACCCAGGATTTCCTTGGGATCCTTGCCGCGCAGGCGAGCCATCTCCTCTACGGTCTTCAGGGACTTGAGGCCCTCCATAGTGGCGGCTACCATGTTGACGGCAGTGTTGGAACCCAGGGATTTGGTGAGAATGTTTTTCATACCGGCCAGCTCGCAGACGGCACGGACGGGACCGCCGGCGATAACGCCGGTACCGTCGGCAGCGGGCTTGAGCATGACTTCGCCGGCGCCGAAGCGGCCGATGACTTCATGGGGGATGGTGCTGTGCAGCAGCGGCACGGTGATGAGGTTCTTCTTGGCGGCGTCAGCGCCTTTGCGGATGGCTTCCGGGACTTCGGCGGCTTTGCCGATGCCGTAGCCTACCCGACCTTTGCCGTCGCCGACGACGACCAGGGCCGCAAAGCTCATGCGGCGGCCGCCCTTGACGGTCTTGGCCACGCGGTTGATGAAGACTACGCGTTCTTCGAATTCCGGCGGCTCCTTGACGGCGTCGCGGTCGCGGCGGTCGCGGCGGTCGCGACGGTCGCGGCGTTCACCGCGGTCACTGCGGTCAGGTCTTTCGTTTCTGTTGTTTGCATCGAATGCCATGATTTTTCCTCCTTCGCCTAAAAGTTCAGGCCGCCCTCACGGGCGCCGTCGGCGAGAGCCGCTACTCTGCCGTGGTAGACCAGGCCGCCGCGGTCGAAGATGCACTCTTCGACGCCTTTGGCCTTGGCGCGTTCCGCCAGGGTCTGACCGACCTTCTTGGCTGCTTCACAGTTGCCGGGGTAGCCCTCGAAGCCGGCCTCGCGGGAGGAGGCGGCGGCCAGGGTGACGCCGGCGGCGTCATCGATCAGCTGCGCGTAAATATAGCGGTTGCTGCGATAGACGGCCAGGCGGGGGCATTCGGCAGTGCCGCTGAGATGCTTGCGGATGCGGTAATGCTTCTTGGCTCGGATCGCTTTGCGATCGACCTTTTTGTACATGATTTCCTTCCTTTCTGCCGCAGGCAAAGATTATATCCCTTGCCCATGTAGCGCGGCAAACTCATAGTTGGATGAGTATTTCTCCGGTCAGCAACGCGGACCGGGCAGCACCGGGGGCGTCAGGTCGCCGGGGGCGACCGACTTGACGCGCGGAAGCGAAGCCGTTATCACTTCTTGGCGCCGGCCTTACCGGCTTTACGCTTGATGACTTCATCAGCGTACTTGATGCCCTTGCCCTTGTAGGGTTCGGGCGGACGGACCTCGCGCACGTTGGCGGCGAAGGCGCCGACCTTTTCCTTATCGATACCGGAAATGATGATGGTGTTGGGCTGCGGGACCTCGACTTTCAGATCCGGACCCGGGTCCATCTCTACCGGATGGGACTTGCCCACGGTCAGGGCCAGCTTGTTGCCGTTCATGGCGGCGCGGTAACCGACGCCCACCAGGTTCAGCTTCTTTTCAAAGCCCTTGGACACGCCGACCACCATGTTGTTGATCAGCGCGCGGGTCAGTCCGTGCAGAGCGCGTTCCTTGGGATCGTCGCTGGCGCGCTTGCAAGTGATAGTGCCGTTCTCCTCTTCCACAGCGATCTTGGAGGAAAACTCTCTTTTAAGTTCACCCTTCGGGCCTTTGACGACGATGGTCTGACCGTTGATATCAGCGGTGACGCCGTCGGGCAGCACGATCGGGAGCTTACCGATTCGGGACATTAGTGCACCTCCTATTGGCGTTTACCAGACGTAGCAGAGAACTTCTCCGCCCAGTCCCTGTTTACGCGCGTTCTTGTCGGTCATCAGACCGGAAGACGTGGAAACGACGGCGATGCCCAGACCGCCCAGGACCTTCGGCAGTTCGTCCTTCTTGGCGTAAACGCGCAGACCGGGACGAGAGATGCGCTTGAGACCGGAGATGACCCGTTCCTTACCGGCATATTTCAGGTAGACGCGGATCACGCCCTGTTTTCCGTCTTCGATATATTCCACATCCTTGATGAAGCCTTCGTCCTTGAGAATGTTGGCCAGCGCCAGCTTGGTCTTGGAGGCGGGGATCTCCACTTTGTCCATATAGACCATATTGGCGTTGCGGATTCTGGTCAGGAAATCGGCGATAGGATCAGTAACGACCATTATTCAAACCTCCTTAAGTCTCGGCTTACCAACTGGATTTGGTGATGCCGGGGATCTCTCCCTTGTAAGCCAGTTCGCGGAAACAAATGCGGCAAATACCGAGTTTACGAATATAAGCACGAGGACGGCCGCAGATGTTGCAGCGGTTGTAAGCTCTGACGGAATACTTCGGTTCGCGCTTTTGCTTGACCAGCATAGAAGTCTTAGCCATGTTTTCCCTCCTCCTTTACTTATCGTTCTTATCGGCGAAGGGCATGCCCATCAGCCGCAGCAGTTCCTTGCACTCTTCGTCGGTCTTGGCGGAGGTCACGAAACAAACTTCCATACCGCGGATACGATCGATCTTATCGTATTCGATTTCCGGGAAAATCAGCTGTTCTTTCAGGCCGAGGGTGTAGTTGCCGCGGCCGTCGAAAGCGTTGGCGGACACGCCTTTGAAGTCTCTGACGCGGGGGATGGCGGCGGAGATCAGACGGTCCACGAATTCATACATCCGCTGACCGCGCAGGGTGACCTTGCAGCCGATGTTCATGCCCTGACGGACTTTGAAGGCGGCGATGGACTTCTTGGCCTTAGTGACGATAGGTTTCTGACCGGAAATGGCGGTCAGGTCAGCCAGAGCGGCGTCCAAAGCCTTGGGGTTCTGGATCGCTTCGCCCAGGCCCATATTGATAACGACCTTCTGCAGCTTGGGTATCTGCATCACGTTTTCGTACTGGAATTTCTCCTGAAGCTGGTTTTTGATCTCAGCTTCGTACTTTTCCTGGAGCCTTGCCACTTATCAGTTCCTCCTTTCCCTCGGTCATTTATCTAAGCTGGAGCCGCACACGGCGCAGACCCGGGTCTTGCTGCCGTCTTCGGCTACGACTTTTTTCACGCGGACGCCCTTGCCGCACTTGGCGCAGAAGGGCATGACGTTGGAGCTGTCCAACGCGGCCTCTTTCTTGACGATGCCGCCCTGGGGAGCGCCGGGAGTGGGCTTGGTATGACGGCTGACCAGGTTCAGCTTATCCACGAAGACACGACCGTTCTTGGTGTCCACGTCGATGATCTTGCCCTGTTTGCCGGCGTCCTTGCCGGTGATGATAACGACGTTATCACCCTTTTTGACGTGCATTTTCTTTTTTTCAGCCATTATTCTCTGTCCCTCCTACAGCACTTCCGGAGCCAGGGACACGATCTTCATGAAATCGCGGTCGCGCAGCTCGCGGGCCACCGGCCCAAAGATACGGGTGCCTCTGGGCTGGTTCTGGTCATTGATGATAACGGCAGAGTTCTCATCGAAACGGATGTAGCTGCCGTCCGGACGACGGATCTCTTTTTTGGTGCGGACGACGACGGCCTTGACCACCTCGCCCTTCTTGACCATGCCGCCGGGGCTGGCTTCTTTGACGCTGCAGACGATGACGTCGCCCACGGTGGCGTATTTACGGCGGGAACCACCCAGCACCTTGATGCACAGCAGCTCTTTGGCGCCGGTGTTGTCGCCGACCTTAAGTCTGGTTTCGGCTTGGATCATTGTTCAAACTCCTTTCCCCTATCAAACGATGGGCGCCTTCTCCAGGATCTCCACCACACGCCATCTCTTTTCCCTGGACATGGGACGGGTCTCCATGATCAACACTTTGTCGCCGATGCGGGCTTCGTTGTTCTCGTCGTGAGCCTTGTATTTCTTGCTGCTGGTGGTGATCTTGCCATAAAGGGGATGGCGGGTGCGGCTCTCGACGCGGACCACCACGGACTTATCCATCTTATCGCTGGCTACGATGCCGATGCGAGTTTTTCTGGATTTTCTCTCAGTCATTTAAGTTCCTCCTCCTTCAGGCCTGCTTTGCCTTTTCCAAATCCATCTGGCGGATGACGGTCTTGACCCGGGCCATATCCTTTTTCACGGATTTGAGCTCCATGGGATTGTCCAGCTGACCGGTGGCCAGGCGGAACCGCAGGTTGAACAGCTCTTCCCGCAGGTCCTTTTCCTTCTTCAGCAGTTCCTCGTAGGTGAGGTCGCGTAATTCTTTAGCTTTCATTCCGTCTCACCTGCCATTTCTTCTTTCTTGATGAACTTGGTCTTGATGGGGAGCTTGTGCTGAGCCAGACGGCAGGCTTCCTTGGCCACTTCCTCAGGCACGCCGGCGATCTCGAACATTACGCGTCCCGGCTTGACTACGGCTACCCAGTATTCCGGCGAGCCTTTACCGGAGCCCATGCGGGTCTCGGCCGGCTTTTCGGTGACGGGCTTGTGGGGGAAGATCTTGATCCACACGCTGCCGCCGCGCTTCATATAACGGGTCATGGCGATACGGGCGGCCTCGATCTGGCGGGCGGTGATCCAGCCGCACTCGGTGGCCTGCAGGCCGTATTCGCCGTAAGCGATGGTGTTGCCCTTATGGGCAGCGCCCTTCATGGTGCCGCGGTGCTGGCGGCGATATTTGACTCTTTTAGGCATCAACATGATTATTCGCCCTCCTCCACTGCGGTGATTTGCGGCTTGGCGGCCTTCTTGGGCAGCACTTCGCCTTTGTAGATCCAAACTTTGATGCCGATCTTGCCGTAGGCGGTGTTGGCTTCGGCAAAACCGTAGTCGATGTCCGCGCGCAGGGTGTGCAGGGGGACTTTGCCCTCGGCGTACCACTCGGTGCGGGCGATCTCAGCGCCGGCCAGACGGCCTGCGCACATGATCTTGATGCCGCCGGCGCCCATTCTCATGGTGCGGCCAACGGTCTGCTTCATGGCGCGGCGGAAGGCGATGCGCTTTTCCAAAGAGGCGGCGACGCTCTCGGCCACCAGCTGGGCGTCCAGCTCGGGCCGCTTGATCTCGGTGATGTTCACGGAGACCTTCTTGCCGCTCATCTTTTCCAGCTCCTGGCGGAGGACTTCGACTTCCTGACCGCCGCGGCCGATGACGATGCCGGGCTTGGCGGTGAAGACGTTGATCTTCACGCGGCCGCCGGTGCGCTCGATGTCGACCTTGGACACGCCGGAGGCGTAGAGCTTTTCTTTGACGTACTTACGCAGCTGGTAGTCTTCGTACAGGTAGTTTTTGAAATCCTTATTATTGGCATACCAGCGGGAATCCCAGTCGCGGATGACGCCGATACGAAATCCCTTCGGGTTTACTTTCTGTCCCATGTTAAACCTCCTCTTTGGTGCCGACCACGATAGTGATGTGGCTCAGACGGTGTACCATTCTGTCGGCACGGCCCTGCGCACGCGGCTTATAGCGGCGGAGGCTCGGACCTTCGTCAACGTAGGCGGCCTTAACGATCAGATCGTCTTTGGACAGCGACAGATTGTTTTCCGCGTTGGCCACGGCAGAGTTGAGAACTTTAGCGGCCAACTCGGCGCCCTTGGTGGGCGTGAATCTCAGTATGGCTTCGGCTTCCCGTACGCTCTTGCCGCGGATCTGGTCGACGGCCAGGCGGGCTTTGCGGGCGGAGATCCGCAGGTACTTAGCGGTAGCTTTGACTTCCAAGGTTCAATCCTCCTTTCTTTACTTCAGCGAGGAACCGCGCTCGGCCTTGCCGGCGTGTCCACGGAAGTAACGGGTGGGGGCAAATTCCCCTAATTTATGGCCGACCATATCTTCGGTGATATAGACGGGCACGTGCTTTTTGCCATCATGAACGCCGATGGTGTGGCCCACGAATTCCGGGAAAATGGTGGAAGAACGGGACCAGGTCTTGAGGACCTTTTTATCTCCGGACTCGTTCATGGCCTTGATGCGCTGCATCAGTCTTTCTTCCACGTACGGTCCCTTTTTAACGGATCTGCTCATTGATCTTATTCCTCCCTACCCTTACTTGCTGTTACGCCGCTTCATGATCAGGCGGTTGCTGGACTTCTTGGGGTCTCTGGTCTTGGCGCCCAGAGCAGGTTTGCCCCAGGGAGTGACCGGGTTGCGGCCCACCGGGGAACGGCCTTCGCCGCCGCCGTGGGGATGGTCCACCGGGTTCATGACCACGCCGCGGTTGGCGGGACGGACGCCCAGCCAGCGGCTGCGGCCGGCCTTGCCGATGTTGATGTTGGCCTGGTCGATGTTGCCCACCTGACCGATGGTGGCGCGGCACTTGGCCAGGACCATGCGCATCTCGCCGGAGGGCATGCGCAGGATGGCGTACTTGCCTTCCTTGGCCATCAGCTGGATGGCGGCGCCGGCGCTGCGGCCCATCTGACCGCCGAGGCTGGGACGCAGTTCCACATTGTGGACGATGGTGCCCAGGGGGATGTTGGCCAGAGGCAGGCAGTTGCCGGTGATGATGTCGACGTTCTCACCGGAGATGACGGTGTCGCCCACCTGCAGGCCCTGAGGAGCCAGGATGTAGGACTTTTCGCCGTCGGCGTAGTTGATGAGAGCGATGTTGGCGGTACGGTTGGGATCGTATTCGATGGAAGCGACCTTGGCCGGGATATCGTCCTTGGCGCGCTTGAAATCGACCTTGCGGTACATCTGCTTATGACCGCCGCCCTGATGGCGGGTGGTCAGACGGCCCTGATTGTTGCGGCCGCCCTTGGACTTTTTCGGTTCAAGCAGGGATTTTTCCGGCTTTGCCGTGGTGATCTCCTCAAAGGTGGAGACCGTCATGCCGCGACGACCGGGAGAAGTGGGCTGATATTTTTTGATTCCCATTTTATATCCTCCTTTGCGCCTTACTGGAGATCGGCGAAGATCTGGATCTTATCGCCTTCGGCCAGCTTGACGATGGCGCGTTTGGTGTCGGGGCGGTAGCCGCGGTAGCGGCCCATGGTCTTCATCTTGCCGTCGTAGTTGCGGGTGGTGACTGAGACCACGTGCACGTTGAACAGAGCCTCGACTGCGTGTTTGATCTCGATCTTGTTGGCACGTTTGTCGACCAGGAACGAGTACTTGTTGTCCTCCATCAGCAGGAGGGATTTTTCAGACACCATCGGTCTGATCAATACGGTATGCGGATCGCGCATTATGCGTACACCTCCTCAAAAGCGGCCAGGGCGTCCTTGGTCAGGACCAGCTTGTCATGATAAAGGACGTTGTAGGTATTCAGGCCGTCGGGGCGGACAGCTTCGATACCGGCGATGTTGCGGGCGGACAGGGCGCCGTTGTCGTTGCCTTCGGCCAGCACCACCAGGGCGTTGTTGGCTTCCAGGTTGTTCATGACGCGGGCGAACTCCTTGGTCTTGGGGGCGTCGAAGTCCAGTTCGTCGACGACGATGACTTTGCCCTCAGCCAGCTTGGAAGACAGGGCGGACAGCAGAGCGGCCCGGCGCATCTTCTTGGGCATGTCGATGGAATGGCTGCGCACGGTAGGGCCGTAGGCCACGCCGCCGCTGCGCCACACCGGGTTGCGGGAGGAGCCGAAGCTGGCCCGGCCGGTGCCCTTCTGGCGCCAGGGCTTCTTGCCGCCGCCGGAGACCGCAGCTCTGTTCTTCACAGAGTGGGTGCCGCGGCGCTGGG
>JAFYIM010000069.1 GCA_017538635.1 bacterium | reverse complement strand
CGTTGTTGAGCGTTTCCTCGTCGATGGAAGTCAAAACTGTCACCGCCAGCACTTTCGTTTTGGAGCCGGCTTCCTTTATTCCCTCGACGGCTGCTTTCATCATGGCGCTTCCGCCGGAAGCGTGGACGGTCAACAATTCCGCGCCCAAAATCCCGGCGTTCTTGGCGGCTTTCTTGACGGTGTTGGGAATGTCGTGCAATTTCAGGTCGAGCATGACTTTGCCGCCGCCTGCTATAACCTCCTTGACGACTTCCGGTCCGAAGCCCACGAACATTTCCAAGCCAAGTTTAAAGATGCCGCCGTAGGGGGCGAGCTGCTTTATCAGCGCGCGCATTGCTTCGCGGTCGCTGACGTCCAACGCAGTGATAACAGGGTTAGTCATTTCAAATACTCGCTTTGTTTAAAGTAAAGTTGCTGTTCCAGCATCCTGATCTTTTTCAGGTCCGCGCCTTTTAGAAGGGCGGCTTTCAGGGGATTGGAATATATGCCTTTCACTTCCATCGTCCTTTTGGCGTCGTAATCTAATTTCATGCTCGGCGCGTAGGGGACCATTGCGTCCGTGTAGGTAAGCATTTTCTCAATGAACTCGTCTTCTATCTTTACGCCGCAGGCTAGGGCGCCCTGCTGCGTTTCCAGCATAAGGTCTTTTATTAGTTTCCTGGTCTCGGGATTCTGCATTAGTTTGTCGGTCGAGGTATCCATGACGACGGTCATGCCGTTGTAGGGGATGTTCCAGACTAATTTTCTCCAGCGCAGCGTCGGGAGGTCCGTTTCAACAGAAGCTTCCACTCCGCAGGCGATGAAATCGTCTTTGACATGCTCCAGCAGCGCGCAGGCCTCATTGCTCTTTTTTAGCAGGGCGAAGCTGATGTGCCCGAAGTCGCAGTGCTTGATGTGCCCGGGAGCGACCTTAAAGGAGCAGATGAAAGCCGAAGCGCCGGCAATCGGAACGCCCGGCAGTTCCGCACTCAGCTCTTCCTCGAAAAGCAGTCCGTTCTGGACAAGGATGACGAGGGAACCTTCCTTGAGGATCGGCTTCAGCATTTCCTTAAGGAGATGATTGGCTGTCGTTTTCAGGCAGACAAGAATGACGTCCGCTTTCGGCATGTCGCCGGTCTTGGCGTATATTTCAGCTTTTGGCAGTGTAAAGTCTCCGTTGCAGGACTCAACTGTGAGCCCCTGCTTTTTGACTTCCAGAAAGCCCGTCCTGACCTGGAAGCAGACGCGCCTGCCGCCACGGGCGAGCATCCCGCCGTAGTAGCCGCCCAAAGCGCCTGTCCCCAATACCGCGTATGTAAGGTCGTTTCCCATAAATGCACTTTAAATTTAAAACTACATTATAACATTAATCGGTCTCGCAAAGATACGCCTTAGCCGCCATTTTCTCTCGTTGACTTGAAGCCAGTTTCCTTGTATAATAAACATATTAATTTTAAATAATGAATATAAGGAGAATTATGGACTCAAACAAGAGGGAGACATCCTGGTTCGCGTGGTTCAGCCCCGTCAACTGGATATCGGCGGTGTTAAGCTACGCCGTTTCTCTTTCGGTATATATCTATACGCTTCAGCCGACGGTCGGCCTGGAGGATTCCGGCGAACTTATTACGGCGGCTTACCGCCTCGGCGTTCCGCACCCCCCGGGATATCCCTTCTGGACGATCATGTCCAAGATCTTCACCTTCCTGCCCATTGGCAGCGACATAGCCTACAGGGTGAACCTCTGGTCCGCTTTCACGGGTGCCTTGGCAGCCGGCTTGATCACTCTTATCATAACGAAGGCCGGTGAGCTCTTCTTCGACGATGAGAACGACGAGCTGCACAAGATGCACATCATTCCTGCTCTGGAGAAATACGGCCTGACGGTCCCGACGCTCGTCAACTCTTTGTGCGGCATCGCCGCCGGCGTGCTTTTCGCCCTGACGCCCGGTACCTGGTCGCAGTGCACCATCACGGAAGTGTATTCCCTGAACGCTTTCTTCATGGTGCTTCTGATGTTCCTCTCCTTCATTCTGATGTTCAATCCGGATAAGAGGGGCGTCTTCTACGCCATGGCTTTCGTCTTCGGCTTTGCGAACACCAACCACTACACCGTTTTCATGATGGTGGGCGGCATGGCCTGGGCGGCCTGGTGCGCCAAGCGCTCCATAGAAGAGTACATTACGCTCTGCCTGAACGCCATTCTGCTTCTGCTTTTCTCGCTCTACGTCTTCAATTACCTCAGCTACAACGGGACGCTGGTTAGGCTGACGCCTTTCCATTTCAACAACGTTCTGACGGAAGGCAACTTCTTCTTGATGTTCATTCTGCCGTTTGTGGCTTACCTTGTCGTTTCCGACTGGGTCAACCGGAAGTTCTTCAATTACAAGGAGTGGGGGAGGCTTTTGTTCTCCTTCTTCCTGGGTCTTTGCATGTATTTCTGGCTGCCCATCGCCTCTTCCACAAACCCTCAGCTGAACTGGGGCAGGCCTCGCACCACGCAGGGCCTGTGGCACGCCATCTGCCGCGGCCAATATGAGCAGCTTTCCTTCGCCAGGGGCATCAAGACTTTCCTTTTGCAGTGCTGGTTCTACCTTATGGACACCTGGGACCAGTATCCTATGACGCTTATCTTCGCCTTCCTTTCCATCGTCACGATCATCGTGGTCGCCAAGAAGGAGAAATTGAGGAACTGGCTGATCTTCGTTTTGGTGACGTTCTTCTTCTGCGGCATCGGCATGTGCTATCTGATGAACCCGAAGCTTGACGTAACCAGCCAGTACATCAACCGAGTCTTCTTCATCATGTCGCACGCCGCCCTGGCAGTTCTGGTCGGAACCGGCATGATCACAATAACGGCCGTGCTTCTGCCGATGGCAAAGAATGTCGGCAACAAGTGGCGGGAATTGGCGCTGGGCGTCGGCGGGGCTTTCCTCGCCTACGGCCTCTTCTTCATCATCGCGGTGCCGATAGAGGCCGCGCATCCCGGGACCTTCAACTACTTCCTGGTTTCCGCCGCGCTGCATCAGCTGGGAGGAGCTTCCGTAATAGTCGGTATTTTGTACGGCGCGATCTTCGCCCTTATCGGCGCCGCCATTTTCCTCTCTGTCCTGAAGCCTGATCTCATCGGCAAATGCGCCATTGTTATCGCGCTTCTGTGCTTTGTGACGCCTTTCATCACGGCCACGGAGAACTGGGGCGAGAACAACCTTCGCTACAAGAATTTCGGCTACATCTACGGCGAGGAGATCATGAAGATCTGCAAGCCGAACACGATCTACTACGGCGGCACCGACCCCGGCCGTTTCGTCCCGATGTACATGATCAATGTTGACAGGATGAGAGAGGATTGCTGGCTTATAACTCAGAACGGCCTGGCGGACGACTCCTACATGACGGTCTTAAGGGACCGCTACTGCGAGCCGAGGCAGGTCTGGGGCTGGGCCAGGGCGCTATTAAAGCTGCTCCAAGCGGAGAGGGAGGATCACAAGAAGGGCGTTGACACCATCTACATTCCTTCCGATTACGATTTCCAGTATTCCTTCGAATTATATTCCAAGGATGTTGAGAAGAGGATCAAAAGAGGCGAATACGTCGGCGAGGAAGTCAGTCTTGACGG
>JAFYIM010000068.1 GCA_017538635.1 bacterium | reverse complement strand
CTCCAGAAGAAAGGCGCGGTGGTCATCAGTAAGCCGCAGCCCCAGGTCGCCAAAGTTATCGAGATCATCCGCGCCTTGCCCAAGGAGCAGGTCTTCGCCAGCGACGAGGAAGCCGACCAGTACCTGGCCAAGATACAGCGTCAGGAGCTCGGGGAAGAATAACAGATGCCCGACTACGGCTTCGTGAGAGTCTGCGCAGTCGTTCCCAAGCTTGCTTTGGGAGACTGCGCGAAAAACGCCGCTTTTCACCTGGACTTCGCAAAGGAGGCCGGGAAAGCAAAGGCGCAGCTTGTCGTTTTCCCGGAGCTTTCGCTTACGGGCGCGACTTGCGGCGACCTTTTCAGGCAGCCGAACCTGCCGAAGCGCGCGCTTTCCGCTCTCAAGGAGCTGGCTTCTAAGTTAGCCAAATCTGACGCTGTCTGCGTCGCCGGGCTGCCTCTCTTTCTCGACGGCAGGCTTTACGATTCCGCCTGCGTTTTCCAAAAGGGGGAGATCCTTGGCGTTGCTTTGAACGCTTCGCCTAAAGATCAAGCTTTCAACATTCCCGAAAAAGGGTTTTCCGGATATTTCCAGATCCTCGGGAGACGTGTGCTTTGCGGAACCGGCCTCGTCTTCCGTTCGGAAAGATTTTCTTTTTCCATAGGCTTCGGCAGTGAACTGACCGATCCTATGCAGCCTCTTTCAAAAGCTGCCTCCGAAAGCGAAATTGTTGTCGTTATGGACGCCGTTCCGGAACTGGCCGCTTCTTATGAAAAATTCAGTCGTGTCGCTTCGGCGCTCTCTTTGCTTTGGAAGAGGAGCATCGTTTACGCTTCCTCCGCGTCAGGCGAATCCAGCACGGACAATTGTTACGCCGGCAGAGCTTTCGTTTTCGAGGAAGGCAAAGTCTTGGCAAGCCAAAAGCAGTTCTGGGCGGAAGGGACTTTGACTTTCGCGGACGTGGACTGTGAGTTTTTAAGGTTTGACCGTCCCTTAGAGGTTCCTCAAAAGGAAAACGTCGTTGCTTTTTCCATCACCGAACTGAAAGCTCCCAAGCCTTCTGCAGCGGTCAATCCTTTCGTTCCCGACGACAAGGCAAAACGCGACGCGCGCTGCGAGGAGATCTTCTCCATCCAGTGCGGAGGCCTTGCTAGGCGCATGGCGCACACAAAAGCCAGACGCGCCGTCATTGGCGTGTCCGGCGGCCTCGACTCTACGCTCGCTCTCCTTGTGGCCCGCGAGGCTCAGGGACTGCGCGGCCTCGGACCTGAAACGATCCTCGGCATCACGATGCCCTGCTTCGGAACTTCCGTACGCACGAAAAGCAACGCCTGCGCTCTTATGGAGGAGCTGGGAATCGAGTACAGGACGATCGACATCAAGAGTTCTCTGGACCGCCATTTCAAGGATATTTCCCATCCCAAGGATCTTCACGACGCGGCTTACGAGAACGCCCAGGCCAGGGAGCGCACGCAGATACTTATGGACGTTGCCAACAGCGAGGGCGGTCTGTCCGTCGGCACGGGTGATATGTCTGAAGCGGCGCTCGGCTGGGCGACCTACGGCGGCGACCAGATGGCGATGTACAACGTGAACTGCGGGCTGCCGAAAACGCTGGTCCGGGCGGTCGTAAGTTGGTATGCGGAAAAAGTCGGGGGCAGGATCGGCGAGATCCTTTTTGACATTATTGATACGCCTATAAGCCCGGAACTTCTGCCGGCCGTAAAGGGGAAAGCCACACAGAAGACAGAGGATTCCGTCGGGCCCTACGAACTGCACGATTTCTTCATCTACCACATGTTAAGGCGCGGCGCTTCGCCGGAAAAACTTCTTTTCCTGGCCAATACGGTTTTTGCCAAGCGCTATTCCGCAAGCACAATTAAAGACTGCCTCGCGATCTTCCTTTCGCGTTTCTTCAGTCAGCAGTTCAAGCGCTCCTGTTCGCCGGACGGAGTGGGGACGGGGAGCGTTTCGCTTTCCCCGCGCGCGGGCTTAAGGATGCCGTCTGACATTTCTTCCGCGGCTTGGTTGGAAAAATTATGAGATGAGATAAGTAATGAGTGAGAAAAAGCTGAAAAGACCTTTGGGGGTGGCCTTGTTGGCTGTTTTGACCGTTTTGACGGTCCTTTCACTTTTGGCCGCGACGTTTGCCGCCATGATGACGATGGAGGAACAGGCCGGCAGCATAAGCCTTAACCGCTCTCAGTCAGATATGCTCGCCCAATCGGCCATTGAGCATGTTTACGGACTTCTTAGGCAGGATTCCATCGACAGTCCGGAATACGACGGCTACGATGAGATCTGGTCGCAGACTTTCAAGCCGCGCCAGGGCGAGGAGCGCGTCAACGTCGAGGGCGACAAAGGCGGCGACTACGCCTGGGCGCGCTGGATCTACGTCAGGGACAATTCCGGCAGGCCGGTCGGCCGCTATGCCGTTCTGGTCGAAGATGAGCATGCGAAAATAAATCTTCACACCGCTACGGCTCTCGGCACTCGCCAGCAGAACGAAGGTTTCGGGACTTTCGAAGTGATGCTGACGGACGGCGAGAAGAGGGGACTGCCGCTTACGATGGACGCCGGCAAGCGTCTTTTGAAATATCGCTACGGCAGGGACGAGAGACCCGGCCAGGCCAACGTTGACGACAACCTGACGGTCACCCAGTATGGCAGCGACTCCATCGACAACAACGCCAACGGCCGCTACGACGAAGACGGCGAAGGCGTGGATGAGCCTGAGGAATACGATCCCAATCACCTGGTTTGGGACGATATGGCTTTCCAGTCTCTTAGGGAAGCCCTGGCGGTTGCCCTTGGCGGCGAACCAACCAGCCTTTCCCAGGTCAACGCTTTCAAGCATCTGGCCACTCTCTGGAACACTTCCCAGGAACTCTATTACGAAAAATCCGCAAAAGCCCTGAGGCGCTCCCTGGACATAAACCATGCGGAACTTAAGCAGCTCCGCCGCGCCTTGAGGAACGCCAACAACGAATCTCCTTTCGAGCCTTCCTCCTCAAGAATGAGAAGCTTGCTCGTCAATCTTCTCGACTACACTGACGAGAACCATACTTTAACGACTGTTGACAGCACCTACGGCGTAGAGTCAGTCTGCTTCAACGAGATCATGGCGCACGACGGGAGCTGGATCAGAGAGACGGACTGGTGCGGGTGGGGTTTCCCCTCACAAGCGGGGAGCGGCGCTTCCGTGCCTGAGCATGTACTTTCCGCCAACCAGTTCTACGGGCACCGTTACAAGGACCTCAACAACACTTTCCGCTGGCGTTTTGGCAACGTCAGGAAAAGGGGCAACGACTGGGAAGTGAAGTTGGAAAAGCCGCGCCGCCAACCGCCGCGCTTTGATGAATTCATAAATTCCGAGGTGAAAGGCTGGTACCAAGATCAATGGAAAGGCGCGACCTGTATAGTTTACAACGCCAAAAGCGATTCCAAAGGTTTTTATATTTCCCAAAGTCAGGGCGGCAAAGGGCGTGAACTTACCATAAAGGGTTACACCGAAGGCAACAAGTTCATGGAGGAAGTTTCCTCCAACCTCGTCAACGCGACTGTAAAACTTTACAGCAGCTGGACTCACGACGGCGCCATGTGGTGCGACGATCCGCTGCAGACGGAGATCTTCTATTTCCGTCCCTTGCACCGCAAGCAGGAGAAATATTACTACCGCGTTTACAATGCCAGCCAGGCATTCATCCCTTCCATAGGCTACGGTAAATCGAACGTCAGGGAAATGGATCTGGACGGCATTCCCGCCCGCTACAGTGTCCAGCAGGAAGAGAAGGACAAGAAGAACCATTATCTTCTCAAATATCCCTACAAGGAAGGCAAAGCTCAGAAGCCCAATAAAGAAGGGTATATTGAAGTCGTCGTGACTTCCTCCAAGAAATGCCGCCACTCCGGTTCCGGCAGAAGAGGCAAGAATCTCAACTACAGCGACGCCATGTATTTCATCAGGCCCGACATCGTTGAGCTTGTAAACATCTCCTCCTACCCAATAAGCCTCCGCAACTGGCAGGTAGTGGTCAACACCGGTCTTGAAGCGGAACTCCTGGCCACCGTTGATAAAGCCGATCACTACAGCAAAGCCCGCAGCGGCTTCTACGAAGATCCCAACCCCATAATAGAACCGAATGGCTACTTCTATCTCACCAATAACCGCGAGATCTTCGACATCGAGTACTGCGGCGGCAACGGCAATTACGGTCGCAGCCAGAAGACTGTCATTCCGGTTTTCGAACTCCCAGACGAGGACTGGGGAATTCTTTACGACGTGACGAAGGTCAAAGGCGATTACATCACCGTTTCCGGCGCCAATTGGCATCACGACCAGCTGGAAGGCGAACTTATCGAGTTTGTTTCCGACCGTACGCCCACAGCCAAGGCGGACATTCCCAACGGCATGATCAAATACGTTTACGGCAACAACAGCAACAGGCTTGACCTGAACGGCAGCGATCCTGCCGGCAGCGGTCTGCAAGTCGGAGACAAGATCCGAGTCCGCGGGCTTCCGCGCCAGGGCGGCTTCGTTTCTTTCACTCTTAAGAACGAGTACGGCCAGGTGGCGGCCAGAACGACAGAATACGGTTCCGTTGAGGAAGAGGAATTCGGTTATTCGACTGAAAAGGACGACCCGGCCCACTATACTTGGAAGAAACACTCACGTCCCACTTTCGGCGGCAACACCAGGGAAGCTGAGAGCCGCAGGATGAGAACGCAGACCAAGAACAACCAGACGCACATCAAAAACGCCGGCATGGCGAACATCTCGGAAGTGCAGAAGATCAAGACGGGCGACGACTGGGAGAACGTCGGAGGCGGTTCCAGATCCGATTCGAAGACTATCAAGGCGGTCGGCAAATATTTCACCACTGCGGGCATCAGGCTTGACGCGGAAGAGGAAGGCGTGCACCTTTCCGGCTGGGCTCCGGCTTTCGGCACAGTTGCCTCCGCAAACGGCGACGTTATGTCCATTGAAGGCGTCAACTGGGAACCCGACACTTGGAAAGGACACACTTTGCGTGTCATGACTGGCGCTCAGAGAGAGGAGAAGATCCCGATCGTCAGCAGCTCCAGGACTGGCATCACTGTGGACGGACTCACCGCACCGAGTGAACTGCAGCTTAAGCTTAAAAAAGGCGACGTGGTGAGCGTCGGCCCGGGCTACGCCACGCCTTTCTACTATGCGACGAAAGACGGTGACGTAGGCGAGTGGGAATGGCGTGACAAAGGCCTTGAGAAAGCCGATTACGGTCTTTACATCTTTGGGCTTAACGACGCCATAGACACGACGGAATTCCTTGAAGAGAACCACAACGCCGAGATGGAAGTCTTCATCTACAACTATGAGACCGGCGAATACGATGCTCTGCCTCTTAATTCTGACGAATTGAGAAACGCCGCGGACGATCCCTATCTCGTCGGCTCAAACAGGAAGCGCATCCGCTACGATAAGAACGACAGGGCTTACTGCGGCATCATACACGGCTGCCACATCTCCGCCAAAGGCGGCATCAAAGTTAAGATAATACCCCATAATCTTTCCGGCGTTGACTCTTCCGGCAAGGCGTGGCTCGACTATGTCTATCTGGCTCCAGGCCCGACCGCCGGCCGCATCAACATCAACACCGCCGAGGAGCGCATCCTTACTTCCCTTAAGGGCATCACTCCGGCTTTGGCACGCAATATCGCCAAAGGCATCGACAACTACGGCAACGCTTCCCTGAAGCCTTACAAGAACGCCACAGACCTTCTGAACGTCAAGGGCTTCACTCCCGAGATCTTCGGCCCGATCGCCAACCTGATAACTACCAGGAGCGACCAGTTCCGCGTCAGGGTCATAACCCAGACTATCACCAAACTTTCAAAAGACGATAATTTCAACGAGAATGACGGCGACAAGATAACCTCCCAGTCCGCTATGGATATGATCGTTGACCGCAGCGATGCGCTTGGCGAGAACGGCGCCAACTTCCGCATTATTTCCCGCGAATTCGAATAACCAATAATTGTCAGTTAACATGAAAAAATTTGGCTTTTTGTTTTTGCTGCTTTTTTTGATGAGCTTTGAATCCCACGCTCTGCGCATCTATGGCGCCTATATGGCTGAAGTGAACATCAGGGACGACGGGAACCGGTATTACCAGGACACGATGTTCACGACTTATCCTCCTAACGCCACGTTCAACGGCTGCGTTGACGTTTTGGTGCTGAAGGGATGGTACAGTTTTGGAAACGACTGGGAATACGAACCTGTTGACGATCATGTCCTTGACAAAGGCCAGAAAGCCCAGTATGAAGTTATGGGCAAATGCAATGGCGTCACCATCAAGCGTCTCGATCCCGAAGCCTACAATATGCTGAACGAAGTTTCAGGTCAAACGGCCGAAGCCGGCAGCCCGGCCGGTTACATAGGCGCCGCCAACATGAAGCGCACGCTGCTCTTCAACGACGCGGTGCTGGAGGAAGGGACCAACTACTTCACGCTTGTCTGCCCCCAGGCCAACGAACTGATGTACAGCGCCATGATCGGCCTCTACCTTTCCGATGCCGACAAGTGGTCCACAAGCGTCATACCCAAAGAGGGCACGGCCCCGGATCTTTGCGCCAAGGAAGCCGGCGCAGGCACTCAGGATATGGAAGGAGAATACGTTTGCGGCGCTCCCAATCCGAGAAAGGACGTGCAGTATTTCAATAAGGCAACCATTAAAATGGACCATCCGACGCTTTACTGCGTCATGGGCGATTACAGGGTCAGCATTCCCTTCTTCTACCTGGCTGGCTCCAACAGCGAGGAAGTGAATCCCGACGGCCTCACGTCCCCATCCTCCCCGGGCTGGGTAGCAGAAGGTTCTCTTGATCCCGACTGGGCACTGAGCCACACTTCTGGAAACGAGGTCGCCTACCTTGCCGTAGTCGTTTCCAAAGAGAGCACCGAGCCGAAACTTTCCACGCCCTCGGTCGTAGTTCCGCCTTTGAGTTATGATGGTTACATTTTGATGGAGAACTTGGGCGCCGGCAGTTTCAATTACTCCGCCAGCACCACCAGCAGCTGGCTGACTCTTGACGGCGAGACGGCTCAGGGCTCCGTCGCCATGCAGCAGAAGATTCTTTTTACTGTTGACAGGAACGGGCTTGCACCGGGCCGTTATATCAGTTACGTTGATTTTGACCTTGGAAGTTATGGGCATGAGACGGCTAAAGTTACAATGATCGTGGAGAAAGCCAAGACTGGCGCCGTGCGCCTGAAAGGTCTTTACATTATGAGCACCAGCGGAGAGCAGCCTTATTATCAGGATACTATGATCAAATCGCTGACGCCTGCTTACAATTTCGACGGCGGCTGTATGGACATTCTTTTGGCCGAAGGATTTTATCTCTTCGGCAACGAGGCTGATTTCGAACTCTGCCCATACTACGACTATCTTACTGAGCACGCTCTTGACCGCGGCAGGCCGGCCGCTTACCATGAAGCTGGCAGCTTCCAGGGCAGCAATGTTGTTTACCGTCTCGAGCCCGAGACTTACGACCTTGTGAACCAGGCCGTTGACAACGGGGACAATCCTGAAGCTTCTTCAATCTCGGAATATGTAAAGTTGGCCGGCCTTGCGAAGAAGGAACTCGACTGCTACCTGCAGGTCGGCACCAACCGCTTCACGCTTATTCTTCCGGAAGCCAGCGAATTCGAGTCGGAAGAAATGCAGCTGGGCCTTTTCCTGGGAGAGAAGGTTGCAAGCGGTGCTATTCCTGATCTGGCTGCAAACGACAGCGAGCTTGAGTTTGATGCCAAAGAATCTGTCTATGCGACTTTTACAAAAGACGACCGCACTTACAGGTACTCCTTCGGAGATGGCGACATTTTCCAGAATAGTACGTTGCAGTGCGACGAGGGCGACTATCATCTCGAACTGACGAAATTTTTCATTGCAGGCGTCAACAACGAATTCATGAATCCCTGCGGCATGACGAGCCCGGCGACTCCCGGCTTTGTAGCCACTGGCGGCAACACCGAAACGGCTTGGCCGGTGCACGCTTCGCCTAAGACGGCGCTGGGGTACTTTGAAGTGGTGGTGACGGGCGTGCCGGAGCCTGCCTTCCTGGGCCTCCTGGCGCTCACGGCGCTAGCCTTCCTCCGCCGGAAGTAGCAATTTCCTCGACGAAAAAAGAACACATCCCCCGTTCACGGACTACGCGCGCATGGCCTTGATTTGCGTCCTCCGTGAGTTCACTTGGGGATGT
>JAFYIM010000067.1 GCA_017538635.1 bacterium | reverse complement strand
TTTTTTAAGTATGGTTCTGCATATTAATCTAATTATCTTTTCATTATACCACCATGCTGGAAAAATTGCAAAGCAAAACTGTGCCGGACTTCCCGTCGCGTCCGGCCTCTCCGCTATTTGACTAAAAACCATGAAAAAACTACAATGAAATATACTAGTTAAAGAATGCGAGAGTGGCGGAATTGGTAGACGCGCCAGATTTAGGTTCTGGTGTTGATGACGTGCGGGTTCGAGTCCCGCCTTTCGCACCATGTACGAAAATTAAGGATCATAAATGAACGATCTGACAAGAGAATATACGGGAGTATCGCGCCTCTCCGGGCCTATCCTTGGCATCGGAGGAGTGGTGGGCGCCGGCTACGGCGAAGTTGTCGAGATACAGGGGCCTGACGGAACGAACCGTCACGGCAAGGTCCTCGACGTCAGCTCCGACCTTACGCTCATCCAGGTCTATGAAGGGACGGGCGGTCTTTCTCCCAGCAGGACGAAAGTCTGCTTCAAGGGGCACTCTCTCACTGCGCGAGTCAGCGAGGAGATGCTCGGCCGCGTCTTCGACGGCCTCGGCCGTCCAATAGACGGCGGCGGCGAACCTTTCGGCGGCGTCACGCGTTCCATCGACGGCGAGCCCGTCAATCCCGTTTCCCGCGTCTATCCCAGAGAATTCATCCAGACCGGCATTTCGTCCATCGACGGCATGAACACGCTGATCCGCGGACAGAAGCTTCCCATCTTCTCCGGCAACGGTCTGCCGCACAATGAACTGGCGGCCCAGATCGTCCGCCAGGCCAAGATCGTGGACGGGGAAGGCAATCCCTTAAGCGACAAATTCTCCATAATTTTCGCCGCCATGGGCGTCAAGTACGACGTCGCGCAGTATTTTAGAAAAGAGTTCGAAAGCTCCGGCGCCATCATGAACACCGCGATGTTCCTTAACCTCGCCAACGATCCTCCCGAAGAGCGCATCGTTACTCCGAGGATTGCTCTGACGCTGGCGGAGCATCTGGCTTTCGACTGCGGCCACCACGTTCTGGTCGTCTTGACCGACATGACGAACTATTGCGAATCGTTGCGTGAAGTCGCTATCGCCCGAGGCGAGGTGCCTAGCCGCAAAGGATACCCCGGCTACCTCTACTCCGACCTTGCGAGCCTTTACGAGCGCACCGGCCGCGTCTCCGGCAGCAAGGGCTCCATTACGCAGCTGCCTATTCTTACGATGCCGAACGACGACATCACGCACCCGGTGCCCGACCTCACCGGCTACATCACGGAAGGCCAGATCGTAGTCTCAAGGGAATTGCACGCCAAGGGCATTTATCCGCCTATCAACGTTCTCCCGAGTCTTTCCCGAATCATGAAGGACGGCATCGGCGAAGGCTACACCAGGAAGGATCACCCGAACTGGTCAAGCCAGCTCTACGCCGCCTACAGCAGAGTGGAGTATGTCAGGAGCTTGGCATCCATTATAGGCGCCGAGGAATTGACCGACACCGACAAGGCCTACATGCGCTTCGGTGAAGAATTCGAAAACACCTTCGTCCGTCAGAGCTTTTCCGAAGACCGCTCCATCAGGGACACTCTTAGGATCGGC
>JAFYIM010000543.1 GCA_017538635.1 bacterium | reverse complement strand
TCGCAGAGGCTTAAGATGCTGACGGCTTTCCGGGACAACCGTTGGGATTTCGTCACCAACTTCTATCAGAGCGTCTTCATGCCCAACGTGAAGTCATCCTGCGACTACGCTGTCAGGATCCTCTCCGACACGAACTACGTCCCGGATACCTCCCTTACGATCCCCGTGGACGTCAAGAACATCTCTTTCCCCGTCACACCTGAGGAAAGGAACAAATACCTCGAAAGCACCCTGGCCTACCAGGTGGCCTTCATGGAATCGATGGGCGAATCAAGAAGCAACGCCTGCCAAAAGGTCAGAAAGCGCCGTGAACGCATTCTGAAGTATTTTTCCGAAATGGATTACCACGAGCAGTTCGGACTTTTCATGAACGCCTTCTGCTCGGCGCTTGACCCGCACACCAGCTATTTCCCGCCGGACGACATGGAGGATTTCAACATCAGCATGTCGCTTTCCTTGGAAGGCATCGGCGCCACGCTTAAGAGTGACGACGGCTACGTCGTCATCTCCGAACTAACGCCCGGAAGCCCGGCCGACAAATGCGGGAAACTCAAACCGGGCGACAAGATCATCGCCGTCGCCCAGGGCGAGGGCGGCGAATTCGTTGACGTCGTCGACATGGAGCTGCGCGACGTGGTCAAACAGATCCGCGGCAAGAAAGGATCAACGGTCGTGCTGCGCATCTTAAGAAAGACAAAGAAAGGCATCAAGAATTTCGACCTCCCCCTGGTAAGGGACAAAGTCAAACTGGAGGACCAGGGACCGAGGATGGAGATAGTCGAAATTTCGCGCACCAACGGATTGTCGCAAGCCAAGAGCGTCAAGATTGCCGTGATCGATCTCCCCTCTTTCTACCTTGATTCGGAAAGCAAGACGCTGCTCGGAGATTTCGATCATTCCGCCGTTTCAGACGTCAGGCGCTTGCTCATTTCCTGCAACACGCAGAGAGTTGACGGCGTTATTCTTGACCTTCAGCGCAACGGCGGCGGCATCCTTGACGAAGCCGTCAACATGGCCGGGCTTTTTTTGAAACGCGGCAACATCGTGCTGACAAAATACACCCATGACAACGTCCAGATCCTGAACGACAAGAACCAAAACATCACTTACTTCGGCCCGCTAATGATAACGACCAGCAGCTTGACGGCCAGCGCGGCCGAGATCGTGACGGGCGCCTTGAAAGCCTACAAGCGCTGCCTCGTCGTCGGTCAGTCACAGAGTTACGGCAAAGGAACTGTCCAGCAGATCATTCCCTTGACTGGAAGATTGGGCGCTCTTAAAATAACCAAGGGCCTCTACTATATCGCTGACGGCATCTCGCCGCAATTCGACGGCATCAAGTCCGACGTGATGCTTCCAAGCAACCTTGACGCCGTGCAGCTTGGCGAACGCTACCTCCCCTGCGCGCTTTCCGCCCCGAAGATAGACTCGCACCTTTCCCTTGAAGCGACCACGGGCAAAGGCGTCTGGACTCCCATAACGACCAACCTCATAGAGCGTCTCAAGAGATCCTCCGCCGCCCGCACTGCCAAAAACGAAGCCTTCTCCGACATCAAGAAGTTCATAGAGAAATCCGAAGACGAACGCAAACGCGTTTACATCCCGATAAAGGAACTGCTGGAAGACAACGATAAAAACAACGAGCTTGAGGACGAAGACGACGAGCTTGACGAAACGGAAGAAAAAGCGGAAGGTGAGGAGGACGCTGACGAAGAGGACGACGACGAACCCGAATCTGTTCCGGACGAAGACTCGAGCCAGGCTATGACCAAAACGCAAAAAGAGATCGCCAAGCTCTCCCGCCGCCAGCACTCCGTCACCAACAACATCCTGATCCAGGAATCTTTGCAGATAATGGGCGACTGGCTCATGCCGGACACCGTCAAACAGTAATGCTGACTCACACTTTTCTCCATATTCCCAGAAAAGGGAAAGGCTTCTGCCGCCTGATGTCTTCGCTTGAGCTCGAGGACTGGCGCAGCATCCTCGCTTGGGAACCTTGCGAAGAGGAAGCACTGAAAGCTGAAGAGATCAAAGCCGCCGCCAGGGAATCCCTCGAACATCTGGAAGCAGGAGACCTTTGCTTCTTCACCGAAAAACTCCCTCCAACCGAAACCTGGCGCCTCTTCCCCTACTTCAGGGATTCCGTCTGCTATCTGGACATCGAAACGACAGGCTTGGGAAAAGGCTTCGACTACACGACTGTCGCTACGATCTACGACGGGCATGATATTAAGGTCTTCACTCACGGAAAGAACATGGACGAGCTTCCGGAAGCTTTGGAGAATTACAAGATCTGCGTGACCTTCAACGGAAAATGCTTCGACCTGCCTTTTTTGAGAAGCTAATTCGGAAGAGACTTCCCGCTCTGCCAGATCGACCTCAGGTACGTCTTCGCAAGTTTGGGAATGAAGGGCGGGCTTAAAAAGCTGGAGAAATATTTCGGGATCGGCCGCGGAGAATGGACCGACCTCGACGGATACGCCGCCGTCATTCTCTGGAACTGGTACGAAAACGGCATGAAGGGCGCCCTTGAGACGCTCACCGCCTACAACATTCTCGATACGGTCGATCTGGAAAAACTGATGTGCCTCGCCTACAATCTGAAAGTCCAAGCGGAAGGCGGCGGAGACGAGCTTCTCCTCGATATGCCAAATGAAGTCGAGATCCCCTACGCTCCGAATCCCGCCGTCATAAGAAAGGCCCTTGCGGTGACGCACAGAGCCGGAGGATATTATTGATGGAGATCCCGAGACTTCTGATCGCCAACATGCATGGCGAGATCATCGATTGCCCGGAGCTTGCCTGGCAGGGCGTGGCCGGGCCGGACTTCTCGCTTCCGGAAAACTGGATACCCTTGCCGCCGGGCAGCGAGATCTTCACGCTTCCCGGAAGGCTTCCGGTCGGCCTTGACGAAACAAATGGCGAAGTGACGGTGCTTGAAAATTACTACGACGAGCCGGTGCAAGCCGTGGCGGCTTTCATCGCGCCAGGCTACACTTCGCTTATACGCCCCGCCTTCGAAAGGACGCCCGGCGCTCCTATTCTTCCCCTTTACTGCTACACAGCCGTCGGCTGGCTGAACGATCAGTTCGTCGTTCCCGCCGTGAGAATAGACAAGGACAAGAGGCAGGACTGCAAGACCTTCAATGAAAAGAAAATTTTGCAGGGTGCGGCGCGCATAAAGAAGGTTTACAAGAAAAACCGCCTGGCCCAGCATCTGATGGACAACTGCTGCCTGACCTACCGCTGCCCGGCGGCAAGAAACTACGCCCTCGGGCGCTGGGAAATGCCTTTGCCTACGAGCAGGGCCTGCAACAGCCACTGTCTGGGCTGCATCTCCTTCCAGCCCGGCGATCATGTCTGCGCCTCGCAGAACCGCATCGCCTTCACGCCGACCGCCGAGGAGATCGCTCAGTTGGTGCTCGACCATTTCGCCAGCGCGGAAAAACCCATCGCCAGTTTCGGCCAAGGCTGCGAAGGCGAACCTTTGACGGAATACAAAGTCATTTCTGAAAGCATTAAGATCATAAGGGAAAGGACTCCCTACGGCACGATAAATCTGAACACCAACGGCGGAATGACTAAAGCTTTGGAAACAGTGATAGACGCAGGATTAGACAGCGTCAGGATCTCCCTTAATTCCGCCAGACCGGAATATTACGAAGCCTACTGCCACCCTGCCTTCACCTTTGACGACGTCATGGCGTCCATTAAGTTGGCGAGGGAAAGGGGCGTTTTCGTCTCCCTGAATTACTTTGTCTTCCCTGGCTTCACGGACCAGCTGAAAGAATACGAAGCCTTAAAGAAGATCCTCACCGATCCCGGAGTCGACCTTATCCAGTGGCGCAACCTCAATATCGATCCAGACTGGTACATCGAGACCTTGAACATCAAGACCGACGAACCGGCCCTTGGCGTCCTTAACTTAATGAAAACCATAAGGGAAGAATTCCCTTCCGTTCATTTCGGCTATTACAATCCATTTCTGGGCCAGGAGGACCCTGGGCGCGCAAAGCCAAAAACAAAAACGAAGTGAAAGAAAAAACATTCAGGAAAACTCTGCCTGCCGCCAAATTTGGCGACTGGGAATTCTCGGGCGAAAACGCCTACGATTACCTTTACGACCTGTCTGAAACGATAGGATCAAGGCTCGGCGGAACGAAAGGCGAATACGAAGCCGCCATTTACATAATGAAGAAATTCCGCTCCTTCGGCATGAGGACCTTTTTGCAGAAGTTTCCCATCTGGGCCTACGACAACCATGAAGGCAAAGCCAAAGCAAGGATCGGCAAAGGAAATTGGAAAGACGTCCCCTGCGAAGTCCACATGCCCTGCTCCTCCACTCCCAAAAGCGGAATAACGGGAAAACTTTTCTTCGCCGTCCAGGGATATCAGGAGGCTATAACGCCGGAAGTCAAAGACAGGATCGTCATGGTCTCGCAGGGCATTCCCAAAGAGGAAAGGGAGCACTTTTTGAGTTACAAGCCCAAGGCGCTGGTCTATGTTGACGGGCGCTATGAGACGCACCTGCACCGCCAGCTTTCAGGCCACGATTACTTCGCCAGCTGGGGCAACCTTCCTACCATCACCATCCCCTACCTCGACGCCCTTCCCCTCATTGAGGCGAAAGAAGAGTGCGAGATGAAAATAACGATAACGAACGAGGAAAAATACGTCTGGGGCCACAACGTGATCGGCGAGATCAAGGGAACGGACTTCCCCGAAGAGATAATAATCATCTGCGGCCACTACGACACGCACTGGCAGTGCCCCGGCGCCACCGACAACGGCGGCGGCACGGTCATAGCGATGGAGCTGGCCAGGATACT
>JAFYIM010000066.1 GCA_017538635.1 bacterium | reverse complement strand
TTTTCGTTCTTTTCCTTGTAGATGTAATACATCCTGTCGATCCTGTAAGTGTCCGTGATGCCGTCCGGGCAGATGCCGGGATATTTGGTCTCGCGGAGAAGAAGATCGAGGCGGTATTTGTGCGAAGCCGTCCAGTCGAAGAGGTTGAAATTCCCCATGCTGTTGATGGTTCTTTCCGTATAGAGGTTCGTCATGGTGTCGGGCTGGAAGCCGAAGCGCAGAGGACGCGAGACGTTGCGGTCCCTTATAATGTTGTTAATGGGGTCAAGGTCGCCATTCTTGTCGTTTTCGACCTTTGATTCCATCCAGACAGGTTCCTCGGGCCACTGCCAGACGAACTGGAATTCCGCTTTGCCCATGCCGCCAAGGGCAGGGACTTTCGCTTTCTTCTGGTAAACGATTTCCGCTTTGGGATCAAAATCCAGAGAAGAATTCTTATAGAGCGTGAAAGTCACAATGGTGCCGGGCGTGCTTTCCTTATATCCGTAGTTGGCGACGTGGACTACGGAGGTGACCGTGTCGCCGGGATCATGGAACCATTTTACGGAATTGGCGGAGAGGCGGGGAAGAAGGGAAGTGTAAAGGATGCAGAGGTCGGGCTGCTCGATGGGCGTGACGGTGAGGTCGTAGGAAGCCATTTGTCCTCTGTATTCGGCCGTGAGCACCGTTTTGCCCACCTTCTTGCCCAAGACGTTGGAAAGCTTTGTCACTTCGGCGATCTCAGGATCCTTGACGGTCCATTTGATGTAGGGTTTGGCGTCGAAATCAGACCAGTTGCCGTAGCGGCGCATCTCGTCGGTCACTCTTATGAATTCGCCGTTGAATTTCGCTTCCAGGGCGAAGGTCTTCTCTTTTCCTTCCACGACCAGGGGATTGGCGTCCACGCCGCACATTTTGCTAGTTATCCTGATCTCTTCGGCGGGAAGCCCCTTGAAGAAATCCTTGAAGACCATGGAAAAGAGGTTGTAAGCGTCGGCCTGGTTGCCGCTCCAGGGCCCTTTGAAATATTTGATGTCGGAGAATTTTATGTTCTTGGCGAAGATGGGCGGATTCGAGCCTTCCTGCTCAAAAAAGGAATTTTTGTTCGGTATGGGCCCGTCCTGGCAGACAGTGTCAATGTAGAGTGGGAGGCCTATCGGCATGCCTTCATTGCTAGAGTACCAGGCGAAGGCGACGTGGTGCCACTCGCCCTTCTTCCAACCGCTGACGTCGGCTCTGGCCACTCTTTCGCCGTCGGCGGAGAAAGAGGAGAGGCGCAGCATGTTCTTAGCGCTCTTAACAAGGCAGAAACCGTTTTCGGAGGTGCCTATGGCCATAACGGCGTGCTGTTTGCCGTCGCTGCCGTCCCAGGGAGCTTGCATCCAGAAGCTTATATATCCGTTTGCAGGGTCTAAAAAGGCGGTCGTCAGCTGTTCTTTTTGGGCGTCGAGGGAATCGGCGGCCAAAACACCGAAGGTAAGTGTCAGCAAAAGCAGGAGGGCTTTTTTCATGATTTGTCCTTAATGCTTGTTATTATAAGGGATTTCAACTCATAGTATCAAAATTTTGCGAGGGATAAAATTTCCCAATGAAACATCATCTTTTGTATAAACCCCTCTTTTAACCGAGATGGTTTTGTGCTAGAATATGCTCCATAAAAATAAAATAAGGAGTTTCATATGAGTTATTACACTCTTATTACGGGCGCCAACGGAGAATTCGGACACGGCCTTATCTCCAAGCTCTACGCCCAGGGCACTAAGATCATTACGCTTGACCTCAACGATCTCGATCCCACGCTCGTTCCCATGGTCGAGAAGTCCTATAAGATGGACCTGATGGACAAGGCCGGATTAGACGAGATCTTCGCGACCTACGACTTCAATCAGATCTATCACTTGGCGGCTCTGCTTTCCACGAGCTCGGAACGCATTCCCTACAAGGCCTGCGACATCAACGTCATGGGCACTGCGGGCGTTCTTGACCGCGCCGTGAAGCAGGCGGAGAAGAATCACATCCGCGTGAAAGTGATGTTCTGCTCCACCATCGCCGTGTACGGTCTGCCGAACCTTGAAGTGAAAGCCGCGCACCCCTTCGTAAGTGAAGAGCAGTTCGTGACGCCGACGACCATGTACGGCTGCAACAAACTGGCCTGCGAGCACCTCGGATCTTACTTCACCTTCAATTATATGCAGCTTAAGGACGATCCCAGAAAGCGCGACTACGGCCTCGATTTCCGCTGCATCCGCTTCCCGGGCGTCATAAGCGCTTTCACGCTGCCCACCGGCGGAACATCTGACTACGCTCCGGAAATGATCCACGCCGCGGCCAAAGGCGAAAAGTACAACTGCTTCGTCAGGGAAAGCGCCAAGATCCCCTTCATCACCATGCCCGAAGCGATCCAGGCTCTTCTCGACCTTAGCAACGCCCCCAGTGAAAAGCTGACGAGACGCGTTTACAACATCAGCGGTTTCGCCTGCACAGCCGGCGAGATCTACGAGCTGGTCAGGGAATCTTTCCCCGAAGCGCCGGAAACGACCTTCAATCCCGACGTGGCGCGCCAGGGCATAGTCGATACCTGGCCGGAAGACGTCAACGACGAAGCGGCGAGGAAAGACTGGGGCTACAAGCCGACGCACACGCTGCGCTCCGCCTTCTCGGAATATCTTCTCCCCAACATCAAGGCTTTCTACGCCAACAAAAAGTAAACGCTAAACTTTATGTAAGCGCAAAAAAAAT
>JAFYIM010000542.1 GCA_017538635.1 bacterium | reverse complement strand
GACATATTTTGATATCATATTAGGATAACCAATTAAATAAACAACTTACTATGAAAAAACTACTTCTTTTTGCGTTGGCGGGGTTAGTCTTGACCGCCTGCAAGAGCGCTCCGAAGGGCGATGATAAGGCTGCCGCCTCCCCGGCTCCTTTCAAGGTCGGCATCCAGCTCTACTCTCTGAGAGGGGACTGTGAAAAGGACCTGGAAGGCGTTTTAAAGGCGCTGGGCGAATATGGCTACGACGGTGTGGAACTGGCCGGTTTCTATCAGTACACCCCGGAAGAGTTCAAGAAACTCTGCGACAAGAACGGACTTAAGATCATCTCCGCTCATGTTGGCAAGGACGAATTGCTAAAGGATCCTGAAGGCCAGGCGAAGCTCTACGCTTCCCTGGGCTGCAAATATATCGCGCTCCCTTGGGCTGACCGCAAGATGGAGCTGCCTTTGGCTCCCGGCTACAACTTCTATCTCGACGATCTAAAAAAGATCTCAGAGGCTTGTAAGAAAGAGGGGATCCAGCTGCTTTACCACAGCCACGATTTCGAATTTGAGAAGATCAACGGCAAAGATCTTTTCGATGTTCTTCTGGACGACGCCGGGAAGGACGTCCTGCAGCCTGAACTCGACACCTGCTGGTGCCACGTGGCCGGGACTGATCCCAGCACGTTCTTAAGAGAGCACAAAGGCATCTGCAAGGTCGTGCATTTCAAGGATTACGTCGGAACGCCGGGCGGCAATATGTACGCCCTGATCGGCAAAGAAGACAAGGGCGGCGACAAGAGCGAAACTTTCGAGTACCGTCCCGTGGGCGACGGCAAGCTCGATCTCGTCGATATGCTCAAAGCTGCTAAAGAAAGCGGCACCAAGTGGGTGATAATAGAACAGGACGAGCCCAACGAGGGAAAGACGACTTTGGAATGCGCCAAGAAGAGCATCAAGAACGTCAGGAAAGCCTTCAAGAAACTTTGAATCAATTAATCAACTCCCAATCATAAATTCGTGAAAAAATACCTTCTTCTGATCTGTGCGGCTATTTTTGTGTCCGCCTGCTCCTACAGCCCCTACAACGATTATTATTTCCGTTCCCAGAACAGTCCGACGCACGTTGGCAAGACGGCGGACCATCCCGAGCTCATCGACTGCGAGGAAGCCAGCGACGAGCTTTTGTACCGCATCTACACCGGCAAAGGCTACGATCCGATTGGACACGCGGCCTTCACATATGACAAGAGCTTCATGAAAGAAAATCTCAGCGAGCTTTATGAGAAGGCTGTGGAAGTCAAAGCTGACATCGTCACCTATACTGTCAAAAAAGTCAGCACCCTGCACGAGAAAGAATCGCACAAGGTCGATCTTTATGAATACCGCGCCATCTTCTGGCAGAAGAGCGAATACACTCCGAGGCTGGGCGGCGAGTGCCGCAGCCTGACCGATGAGGAAGCGACCAAATACGGCGTCAACGGCATCCTTGTCACCGCCATCCTTCCCAACGGCGCCGGCTTCAAAGGCGACGTGAGAGTGGGCGACATCATCACTTACGTCAACGGCCAGCAGATGGCGAGTCTGCAGATCTTCCGCGACTCCATCACCAAATATAGCGGACAGACCGTGACCGTGACGGTCTTGAGAAACGGCCAGAGCATCGACACCATCGTCAAACTCGACCCCGTCATGTAATGCTGAAAATTGGCTGTCATCTTTCCTCCGCGGGAGGGTACATGGCCATGCTTGGGGACGCCGTCTCCATCAAGGCCTCCACCTTCCAGTTCTTCACCAGGAATCCCCGTGGCGGCAGCGCCAAAGCCAGGGATCTTGAGGATGAGAGGAAATTTGTCAGCGAAAGGGACGCGGCCGGGATAGCCGCTATTCTGGCCCACGCTCCCTACACCCTGAATCCCTGTTCGGCTGATCCCGCCGTCAGGGATTTTGCTTTCCGCGTCATGTCGGACGATATGGAGAGACTGGAGGGCGTTCCAGGAAGTTTATACGTCTTCCATCCAGGCAGCCACGTGGGACAGGGGATAGAGAAAGGCATCGAACTGATAGCGGAATTTTTGAACAAGATCCTGAAACCTGAGCAGTCCACCTTCGTTATGCTGGAAACGATGGCCGGCAAAGGCAGCGAGGTGGGCTCGCGCTTTGAGGAACTGCGGGCGATAATAGACCGCGCTGAAGTGAAAGAAAAACTCGGCGTCTGCCTTGACACCTGCCACGTCAGCGACGCCGGCTACGACATAACGAATGATCTGGACGGCGTGCTTTCACATTTTGATGATGTGATCGGCCTGGAACGTTTGAGAGCCATTCACATCAACGACAGCAAGAATCCCCCGGGATCGCACAAAGACCGCCACGCGCCCATAGGCGAGGGAACGCTGGGAATGGAGACCTTCCGGGCGATAGTAAACAACCCGGCTCTTAAAGAGCTGCCTTTCTTTTTGGAGACGCCTCAGGATCTCGAGGGCTACGGCCGCGAGATCGCTTTGCTGCGCTCTCTGTAAGTGTCAACGATAATCTTCTTCGTAGAAGACCTGGCAGAAAAGCTTCAAAGGACACGGACCGCTGATCTTCACGGTCGCCTTGCCGTTGGCGCACACCTTGATATTGAAGGTGTTGAAGTCCATTTCTCCCTTGTAGACGTAGTTCTTGCCTTTTTTGGTCAGCGGGAAGGAATGGACGTTGATGTCATTGTATGAGGCCTTGAAATTGTAAAGGTCGGCATCTTCGGGCGGGCCGTAGGAGACTGTTCCGCTCATGGAGACGGTCTCTTTCTCAGGATCGACGACATACTCGTCCTGAAGGGAGTCGCAAGTGAAGGCGAAGCCGGTCTTGGGTCCGTTCAGCTTGTAGATGAGTTTCCCGTTCTTCGGGGTGTAGGTCACCTGGAAATCGTCGCCCTTCTTGGTGATCTTATTCCCGTGCCAGACGGCGTCGAGGATGGGTCCGACCTCGCTGACATAAAGGTAAAAGTTGTCGCCTTCGCTTATGGCTTTCCAGACTTTGCCGGAGACGTCAGCCTTAAGGTTGATCGTCTGCTTGCACTTTGAGAATTCAAGGTAATCGGCGAAATCGTCAAGATCGGCCAGCAGCGCGGATGAAAAAGACATCAGAACGAGGAGCAAAAAGACTTTTTTCATGGAATATATCCTTTGGTTGAAATTTCTTTAATGTTACCAAAATTCCTGTTGCGGTCAAAGCGGCCGGCTTGCTTTCCCTGATTGTTTTAAACGGGGGTTTTTGGTATCATTTCTTAATAATATTTTTTAACAATCAACCTTAAATTAACCTTTACAAAGGAAAATTATGGCTACCACCAAAAAAGCTGCTCCCGCCAAGAAAG
>JAFYIM010000541.1 GCA_017538635.1 bacterium | reverse complement strand
GCGTGGCGCAGACTGCTCTCATCCGCTATTACGCTCTGGGGAGCATTTTCTGAAGAATAGCTCACCTTGACGTTTCCCTTCTCGCCCGCCTCCCTGAAGAACTGGCCGAGCTCGTTTATAAGAGAGCGCAGATTAACCTCTTTCGGAGAAAATTCGCCGCTCTTCGCATAACTCAGGAAAGTCGCCAGCATTTCTCCCGAGGAGCGCGCTTCCCGTTCGATCCTTTCAAGCTTCTTTATTTGGCTTTCCGACGCGCCGCTGTCATTCAGGCTTTCCTTTAACAGCTGCGCGTTCAGGTTTATCCCGTTCAAAGAATTTTTGACTTCATGCGCCAGACCTGCGCCTACGGTTGCCAATTGGTCCTGCCTTATGCTGTCCTCCTTTTTCCTCAATTCTTCCAGGGCGCTTTTCCCGGACTGCAGAGTTTTGAAAAGGAAGAAGAGCAGAAGCAGAACGTCAACTGCCATAAGAATCAGCAGAAGCTTCTTGGAAATCGTTCCGAAACGCAAAGGCCAGACGTGCTTCTTTTCAGGCTTCAGGCTGATGCTGAGGGCGCCCCAGATCTGGTTGTAGTTGGCGAGCGGTTCCGTCAGCACTATCCTTAAGTTGTCACCGCTTCCTGTCAGACGCTGGTAAGAGCCGCCGTGAAGGGCCCCTTTTAAGTTGAGCGTAAGGTTTGCGGTCTCGCCTACAAGATTCTCATCGCTGTGCAAAAGAATGAGTCCGCTCATGGAAATGACTTCGACCAGATAGATCCCCTGCTTTTCAAGCACGGCGGAGTTCAGTTCCATCTCCTGCTGCAGGAGTCCCAATTCTCCCCTGGCGGTCATTTCATGCTGGCAGGCTTTCACCCAGGTCTGCGCGATGTTCCTGTAACTCAAAGCAATCTCCCTGGACACGCTGACAAGTAAAAAGCACGCCAGGACAAGTCCCAGCGCAAAGGAAGTCAGAAAAAGACCTCCCAAGTATGGCAAAAGATATGATCTCGTTTTTCCTGTTTCTTTTGACATAGCTTAAGGAATGACAAAAAAGAAAATGCTCAGATACTGGCAGACCGCCCCGGCCAGGACGAAAACATGCCAGACAGCGTGAAGGTACGGCTTGTCGTCAAAAACATAAAACAGCGCGCCAAAAGTGTAGGCGACGCCGCCCGCCACAAGGAAGGCTATGCCGCCCGCCGGCAGCATCGCGAACATCGGCTTGGATGCGATCACGATTATCCAGCCCATAAGGATGTAGAGGATCGTGGAGAGAAGCGGCCAGCGGTTGATGAAAAATATCTTCTGGATTATGCCCAGGATCGCCAACCCCCAGATCACGCCGAAAATAGACCAGCCCCAGCCCGGCGGCAGCACGGCCAGCGTAAAGGGCGTGTACGTTCCCGCAATGACCAGATAGATGGCGCAGTGGTCGAAGACTCTCAGGACCTTTTTGGCTCTGCCGTCCGGAAGCGAGTGATAAACGGTCGACATGATGAACATAAGCCACAAGGTCGCGCCGTAAATTGAGCAGCTGACTATGTGCCGCGCCGTGCCGTGACAGGAGGAAAAAACGACGAGAAGAACAAGGCCGGCAATAGCCAAAAGCGAGCCTACGGCGTGGGTGGCGACGTTGGCTATAACTTCGCCTTTAGTCGGTTTCCTGTCCCCGTGGCTCATGCGTTTTCCCTGGGTTTAGCGTTTGCTTTCAGAAGTTTTTTTACTCCGTTGCCAAAAACCAAAGCCCTTGCCATGACGGCCGCGGCAAAAAGCAGAGCCACGACCAAAGCTCCGATATGGAAGAAACGCCAGGGCCATTTCGCCCATTCCGGCGTCGGTCCGCCGTAGCGCCTGAGATCCAGGTAATAGCCCGGCCTTTTCAGCTGCCTTTCCAGGCGGTAGCACTTGTCGCCTTCATGCGCAACGAAAAGCGAACTGCCGTCCGTGAATGTCCAGGCGGCGAAATAGCAGCTGCCGGTGCCCGTCAGCATAGGCGGCCCTAAGTGCCTTGTCAGCTCCATGAAGGAATCCTCGCCCAGGGAAATACCGGACAAAACGGAAAGCGCGCAATCTTCCCTATTGATGGTATACACTTCGCCTTTCGCCATCGGTTCCAAAAAGCAGAACGAAAGCGGGCAGTTCCCAAAGAGCGGCAGAGTATTTACGGGCGCATTCTCTTTCAGGATCACCCTTTGCCTGCCCTTGGAAAAGATCAGATCGTTCCCGTTCTTCAGGAGTATTCCTCCGTTAACGGATTCCAGTACGACTTCGCAATTCTCAATAAGCTCGGATTCGGGAACATCGATGGCAAGGTTGCCAGCCAAGGCATTGGAGCAAGTCAAAACCAAAAGCAGAACAAGAGCGCCCTTCACAAAGCGGTACATAGATCCAGTGTGCCACAGCCACAAAAGCGAACACAGGATCAAAGAGAAGATAATAGCGTAAGAGAGGGAAAGGATCTTGATATAGCGCCCCAAAAAGGAACTGCGCGCGCCTTTTTCCGAGGCCGTCAGAAAAAGCGAGCCTGAAAACGAAGCGTCGCCTCTTATGCCTATCTCCCAATCGTATTTTTGATTCGGGAGAACGCCCTTCTGGCCCTCTGAAGTGAAAAACGGCCCCTTAGCCATGTCGATCTTCTTTAAGTCTTCTTCATTGTCAAGAATGAAAGTGAAGGGCAGCCCCAGGGACGGCTCATGAGGAAAAGCTTTGACCGGTCTGGCGTCCTCGAAAGTTATTAGCCTTTCCAAACAGAGCTCGCCGCTCCCGGGCTCCGTCACTCTCACCCACATCTCCCCGTTCTTGGGGATGCCGCCCGGAGCTAAGATCGCAAGCGTAAGATCCCAGGGAACGGGAAAAGAGGCCGTGACGTTAGTAGTGAATTCCTGACTGACCGAGAAATTGGCCAGAAAAACGCCGTCTTCCTGAATGCAGTTGACCACTCCCCCCTTGGGAGAGAAAGCGCCCAATATCGGGAAGTACAGGGAAAGGGACAGCGCGCCCCAAAGCAGTATGAATAGAAGTTTGTTCATATATAAGATTATAACAAAAATAAAAAGCCCTCCGTATGGAGGGCTTTAAAAAAGTGGCGCGAGAGACGAGACTTGAACTCGCAACCTCCGCCGTGACAGGGCGGCGCTCTAACCAGTTGAGCTACTCCCGCGCGCTAAATTTTTAGTGTTATGGGAGAGATTATATTCATTTGACTTTTAAAAGTCAATATCTCTCCCATTCACCAAGAACGCTTCAGGCCTTATTTTTCCTTGCGCTGCATGACAGCGTTCAGGTCGATGCCGGACGTGAAGGGTTCCTGCGGCGCGTTGCTGGGAACCGGTTCCTCAGCAGGAGCGCTTTCGGTCGTTTCAGGAGCGGCGGCTTCCGGAGCGGTCTCGCGTTCGTATTCTTTCAGGCTGACGGCGATCTTGCGGTCAGTCGGGTCGATCCTGACGATCTTGCCGGTGACTTCCTGGCCGACCTGAACGACTTCTTTCACGTTCTGGACCTGGTTCTGGCTCAGCTCGGAAATGTGGATGAGGCCTTCGATGTCGTTGTCAAGCTGAATGAAGGCGCCGAAAGTCGTAAGGTTCGTGATCTTGCCGGTGACGGTGTCGCCTTCGCGGTAATGATCGTAGATGTGATCCCAGGGGTCTTCGGTAAGCTGCTTCAGACCAAGGGCGATCTTCCTGTCTTCCGTATTGATGTTCAGAACGACGGCTTCGACCACTTCGCCCTTCTTCAGAACTTCGGAAGGATGGTTGATCTTGCGGGTCCAGGACATATCGGAGACATGGATGAGGCCGTCGATGCCGTCTTCCAGTTCCACAAAGGCGCCGTAAACGGTGAGGTTGCGCACCACGCCTTTGATCTTGCCGCCGATGGGATAACGCTCGTTGATGGTTTCCCAAGGATTGCTGTGCGTCTGACGGAGGCCGAGGGAGATCTTCTGATCGTCGGTGTCGATGGAGAGAACGGCCGCCTTGACGACGTCGCCCACCTGGACGAATTCAGAAGGATGATTGACCTTGCGGGTCCAACTGAACTCGGAGATGTGGATGAGGCCTTCCAGGCCTTCTTCCAATTCCACGAAAGCGCCGTAAGGCAGCAGATTGACGACTTTGCCTTCCACGACGGTGCCGGCGGGATACTTCTTATCGACATCCAGCCAGGGGTTCGGGGTCATCTGCTTGATGCCGAGGGAAACGCGTTCCTTATCGTAATCGATGCCGATGATCATAACGTCGATCTCTTTGCCGACTTCCAGGATCTCGGAGGGATGATTGATGCGGCCCCAGCGCATATCGGTGAGGTGCAAGAGACCGTCGATGCCGTCCAGATCGATGAAGGCGCCGAAATCGGTGATGTTCTTGACAACGCCCTTCTTGATGTCGCCGACCTTGATCTGATCAAGGAAGGAGCGGCGCTTCAAAGAGCGCTCTTCGTCAAGCAGCTCGCGGCGGGAGACCACCACGTTCTTGCGTTCGTGATTGACTTTGATGACTTTGACTTCGATCTCCTGACCGATAAAGTCGTCGATATTCTTGGTGTTCTGGAGAGAAAGCTGGCTGGCGGGCAGGAAGGCTTCGATGCCGATGTCGACCATAAGGCCGCCTTTGACTTTCCTTCTGATGATACCTTTGACGGGCTTGCCGTCGTCGCAGGCCGCCAGAGTGGCGTCCCAGGAACGCTGACGGTCGGCTTCAGCCTTGGAGAGGCGGATGTTGCCGTGCTCGTCTTCCTTGCTGACTAAAAAGACGTCGACAGTGTCGCCAACGGCCAGATTCGGCGTATCGGCGAACTCTTCGCGGGGCAGAACGCCCTCGGATTTATAACCGACATTGACGATAACGTGAGTCGGAGTGATGTTCACGACTCTGCCCTGGATGATGGTGTTTTCCGTAACGGAACGGAAAGTGCCGTCATACATGGCGCGCATATCCTCGTCAGAGAATTTTTCGTAGTTGGAGGATTCCTTGATACCGTACTGCTCGAGATCGATCTTCAGGTCATCCATTTCTTCAAAAGAATTTTGATTCATAGTTTTAGGTTGGGTTGATTGTTAAGTTAGTTCATGGACATAGTTCCACTGAATAGGTAGATGATTTTACCACAACCCTTCCTAAAACTCAAGAGCAAGGAAGTTTGTCTGCCGAAGCCGGCTTATCTCTTAGCTCCCGCCCTTTTTCTCAGAGAGCCCAGGATAATGCCCAAAAAGGAAGCGGCCGCCAGAAGGAAAGGATAATAGATGCAGCCGACAAGACCCAATCCGCTAAATTCAGCCCCGGCGCTCCTGGCTATGCCGGTCGCCATAAGTATCTGCGCGCCGTAAGGTATTATCCCCTGCACAAAGCAGCCGGCGATATCGACGATGCCCGCCAATCTTACGGGATCGGCCTTGAATTTTCTGCCCAGCTGCCTGACGACCGGGCCGGCTATGACGATGGCGACCGTATTGTTCGCCGTAAAGAGGTTAACAAGCCCCGTGAGGAAAAAAGCGCCCAATTCGCAGCTTCTTTGTCCTTTGACTTTCCTGGCGATAGCGTTTGTCAGCCACTCTATTCCGCCGGCCTCGGAAACCAGATTGAAAAGCCCGCCTGACAAAAGCGCGATAGTCAGCGTCTCGCTCATGCCAAGCGTCCCCTTTCCGGCCGTTTCCAAAGCTCCCCAGAAATCAAGCGGCCCGAAAACAACGCCCAGCAAAGCGGAAATGAACGTCCCCAAAAAGAGCACGACCACAACGTTTACGCCGACAAGCGCAAAAAGCAAGACCAGAACGTAAGGCAGTATCAGGATGAAGTCTTTTATTGAGACCGCAACGTTCGAAACAGACTGTGCGCCGGACTGCGAAGACCCGGCGATGAGATAGATGAACAAAGTCACGAGCGCCGCCGGCACCGCCAGGGCAACGTTGGCGATGAATTTGTCCCTCATCCCGACGCCCTGCGTCCTGGTCGCCGCGATCGTCGTATCCGAGATCATGGAGAGGTTGTCGCCGAACATCGCGCCGGAAACGATCGAGCCAGCCAGCAAAGCGGGCGACAAGCCCAAAGGCTCGGAAAAAGCCATGGCGATCGGCGCCACCGCCGCAATCGTTCCGCAGCTCGTCCCCACCGCCAGCGAGATCAGAGACGAGACCAAAAACAGCCCGGCCACCATGAAGTTGTCGGGAATGATCCAGCGCGCTATAACGACAGCCGAATCGACCGCCCCGCTCGCCTTGGCCACCGCCGCGAAAGCCCCAGCCAGAATAAAAATGAGGCACATCAGCATGATGTCCGGCTCGGCCATTCCTTTTGCCAGCGTTTCTATCCTTTCCGAAAACTTCTTATCCCTTCTCAAAAAAAGCGCCGAGGCGATGGCCACCAGAAAAGCCACCGTCATCGGCACTCTGTAAAAATCCCTCGCTATAATGCCGAGCGTTACGTAAAAGACCGCGAAGACCGCGAAAGGAATAAGAGCGAAAGCATTCATCAGTTCAATCGTCTCCTAAGGCCAAACAATGATATGGCACCACGCTGTAAACAATTATTCGGCGCGAAAACAACGTCTTTTACTGAGCGAGGAAGACTCGGAAGCCGTAGCCGCTGTAGTCGCCGAAGTTGGGCTTGCTGTATTCGCGGGTAGCCGAACGGCAGTCGACAG
>JAFYIM010000540.1 GCA_017538635.1 bacterium | reverse complement strand
TGGAAGAAGTCCCTGGTCTTCAATACGTCGAAGCCGCCGGGGTAGTATTTCCTGATGCTGTCGAAGATGACGGTCCTAACCGGCATGTTGAGGCCTAAGGCGAAAGTCTCTGTAGCGAAGATCATCTTAAGGCGCTTTTCATTGAAGAGCTGTTCGATGATCTCTTTGGTTGTGGGAAGCATGCCGGCGTGATGGTAGGCGAGGCCGTTTCTGATGAGCGGAGTGAGCTTTTTGATGGTGGGCTCGTTCTGGACCGCGTATTTTTCGCAGAGTTCATTGAAGCGCTTTTCTATTTCCTCTTTTTCAGTTTTATTCAGCTGGAGGTTCGGGAGGGAATTGTAGGCGAGTTCTTCCGTCAGTTTCCTGCCGAAGGCGAAATAAAGGCAGGGGAAGCCGTCCTCACTTTTTATGCGCTCGATGAGTCTCGGAAGAGAGTTGGGCGTTATTGGATCTTTCGGTCTTCTGCCGCGGAAATATCTCTTAGGCTTTTTGAGATCCCTGTAGGCGTCTTCTTTGAAATTAGAGAAGTCGGTGTAGAATCTGTTCTGGGCCTGAAAAGCGAAAGTGAGAGGGACCGGCCTTTTCGTTTCCTCGACGAGCACCATCGGGCGGTTAAGGATCTGCTCCATCCAGTCGCAGAGTTCCCTGGCGTTCGGGACGGTCGCCGAGAGCGCCAGTATCCTGGTCTGCTTCGGAGTGAAGATTATCGCTTCTTCCCAAACGGTGCCGCGCTCCGCGTCGTCCAGGTAATGCACTTCGTCGAAGATGATCCAGGCGACGTCGCTTATCGTGCTGCCTTCGTCAAGCAGCGTGTTGCGGTAGATCTCCGTCGTCATGACGATGATCTGGGCGTCGCGGTTGATGTTCACGTCGCCGGTTAAAATGCCGACGTTCGCTTCGCCGTACTGCCTTACGAATTCGCGGTACTTCTGGTTGCTCAAAGCTTTTATGGGCGCTGTGTAAACGACTCTTTGATGGAGCGTGATGGCGTCCGCTATGACGTGCTCGGCGATGACGGTCTTGCCGGAGCCGGTGGGGGCGGAGACGAAAATGGAAGCGTTCCCGTCTATAGCCGCGATGGCTTTTTTCTGGAACTCATCGTAGGGGAAGGGATGGAAGCTTTTCATTTCGCTACTGCCAGGAATTCTCGTATTCCGTTATGTCAAAGTAGAAAATGCTTTGGGCGTTTCCTTTCGTCTCGACTGTGACTTCTTCGCAGGTCTTGTTTCCCATGTTTCTGACGGAGGTGGTTTTTATTTTCCAGTCTTTGCCTTCCTTTCCAAGCTTCTCGCTGATGAAGTCGCTTTCCGCTTCCATTTTGCCCATCCTCGTGAAGACGCCTGTTATGACGGCGGGGGAGCTAAGTGAAGTGCCGTTTCCCTTCACTTCGGGAATAGGATCTTCTGTGGTGAGGCCGTCTTGATCGATATCCTGGAAAGCCTCGGGATGCATGGGATCGTAAAGCTCGGCGGATTCCTGGTCGGGCGTAATGAGATCGGCGGGGGGAACGTTCTCCTTCCAGCAGGAGCTCAGCAGAAAGGAAGACAGAATGAGAAGGAGAAGAACGCTTTTTTTAGGCATGCAGATTGTGGGTCTCAAGAAGCTTGCTGATCTTGGCGGAATTGTCAAGGAGCTTCGCTATCGACTCGTTGCGGTTGAAGAGGTCGATGTAAAGCGAGACGAGCCTGGAGATAGAGACCTGCGTGTACCAGGGGGCCGCTAAAAGCTCCGGCCTGGTGTAGGTCGCGTTCGTTCCGAAGATCCTTGTGATGACGCCGTCCTCGTAAGCCTTCTGGAATTTCTCGACGCCGCTCGTGAAGAGCATGAAAGTGCAGGCGACGTAAATGTTCCTGACGCCGGCTTCCTTCAGTTTGTAGGCGACCTC
>JAFYIM010000539.1 GCA_017538635.1 bacterium | reverse complement strand
TACAACTCCACGCAGAAGAGAGTCTATTGTTCCGTGACGGGATTGTCCAACAACGACCAGGTCTCCTTCTATTACGAGATCAACTGCGACGGCAAGACCATTACGTTCCCAAGCTGGGGAGCAAATCGCCCCTGCATGCTGGAAGTTGACGACACCACCGATTACCAGATCCCCGTTTACCGTATTCTCATGACCAGCGAGAACTACAACAAGCTCTCCTCGAAGCGTCTTTGGAACAACGACAACACCGACGGCACTCTGATCATCGGCACGAACATCTATTACAACTGCGGCATCCACTACAAAGGCAACTACAGCCGCCAGTACCGCGTCGCCCACAACATCAGGCTCAACTACGGCAAAAAGTACCACGGCCACGACAAAGTCTCCAACACTTACAACTGGGAGGACGGTTCGCCGTTCCTCGCCGTGGCCTATGCGCAGAGGATCTACCGCGCCTCCAAGACGCCCATATACGATAGTGAACCGCACCTGGCCCGCCGCATGGGTTCCTTGCAGGGGTTGATGCACTCCGTGGAAGGCTACGACGACGTGCATTTGAGGAAGCTCGGCTACGACGGCAACTGCTACAAAGCCACCGCCGCCAACGCCCAGCAGGCTATGTTCAGTTTCGCCGACTACAAGAAGGAAACTTACAAAGACTGCTACGAGCCTCTGGCCGACATGAACCCTGACAATCAGTATAAGGACATCGCCAAAGGCATGGAAGCCTTGTACATCTTCGACAACAAGGATTACAATTCCAGGGTGACGAATTACTTCGACGTTTCCGCCGCAGCCAAGGAATGGTGCATGCTGAAGTTTTTGAACAACAGCGACTCCTGGACGCAGTGGGGCCAAAACTACATCCTCTACGGCGACAAAAAGACCGGCAGAACACAGCTCTGGCCCCAGGACATCGGCAGCTGCGTCGTCTGGGGCAACGTGCCGCTGTATCCGATCACGGGCGGCATCCAGCGCTTCTGCCGGCACCCTGCCGTTATGCGCGCCTTCTACGCCCACATGACGAACATGGTGCGCGTGCTTCCGCTCTCCAGGTGCCTTGACATCTTCGACGACCTTAGGGACCAGTGCTCCTACGACGCCAGGCGCAGCGACGGAAGCTACACTTCCGAAGCCCAGAATCTGCGCAGCACCATCTCCAGTTGGCAGCGTACCGTCAACAGTTCCGTGGGCTCTCCCACTTACATCACGAACTTCACTTACAGTTTCGTCTCGCTTCCTCCCAGAAGCGCGATGGTAGGGGAGACCTACTACTACCGTCCCTTCGCCTTCGATCCCAAAGGAAGAACGATCTCCTACTCCGTGCAGGGCAATGACGTTCTCAAGATCGACAGCGATGGATTGATCAGCGGCGTCTTCACCGAACCCGGCACTTATTCCTGCTCCGTCAGGGCCAACAACGGCGTGAGGACGCTTACGCAATCCTTCTCCATCGTTGCGCAGTACCCCTCGCTTAGACTCTCCATTCCGATGGAAGAGGGAAGCGGCTCGACGGTTTCCGACAAGGACGGCAAGATGACCGGCGCTTTCCAGGGCGACGTCAAATGGGACAACGAAGGGCGCTACGGCAAGTGTCTGGCTTTCGGACCTTCCAACGAAGACTATGTCCAGATGGGATCTCACAGCGACATCAACATCGCCGGCAACTTCACGGTAGAAGCCTGGGTCTATTTCACGCAGCGCAACAGGCGCTACTGGGGCCGCGTCTTCAAGAAGTACGAAGAGCTCGGCTGGCGCCAGGACGGAGACTCCGGAACGCACCACGGCGGCCGCATCGCCTGGGGCCCCTTCGACAACGGCTACTCCTGCACCTCGGACGGCTTCCCCGGCGGCGACTCCTGGATCATGGACCGCTACAATCCCGACGACAACCAGCGCATCCTGGAACCGAACCAGTGGCACCATTTCGCCGTCACGCACGAAAAGGACAAGAACGAAGCCTACGTCTATGTGGACGGTCACCGCGTTTCCGGCCTCGTCTGGTCCGGCAACCTTTTGCAAAGTTCGCCTCTCTTTTTGGGCGGCTACCTCAACGGCAAGCTTGACGAATTCAAGATCTACAGTTTCGCCAAGAAAGCTTACAACATGGGCATCAACATCGAGGCTGTCCAGACCGTGCCGGGAAGCCAGTACATCCAGTTCCACACCTTCGACAGGAAGGACGGCAAGGAAACGAATCTGAAATACTACGCCATCCGCGTCATGCCAGGCGAAAAATGGTATGTTCTGCCCAGCGAGAAGATCGCTCCGGGCGGCGACGTGGCCATCATGGCGGAAGACATCGATCCCGATCTCGAGCTTCCTCCCTCCGGCTCCATCTCCCTCTATCCCTTCGAGCCTGATTCGCCCTTCCCGGAATACTACCTGACCAACGACTACATCAAGATCTTGGACTACGTGGCCTGGGGCGACGCTTCTGCGCTTCCCGACGAAAAGGAGCCTGCGGTGATCGCGGGACTCTGGAAAGCCGGCACCATCGTCATGCCGAAGGAAAGATCCTTCAGGCTGAAAGAGCGCGGACAGAACGTAAACGGCGCCGACTCCTGGGAGAATGCTTATTCTCAGGAACCGCCTGTCATAACCTACTACACGCCCACCAACTACTACAATTATATAGAAGGCAGCTGGAGCAAGCCGGAGGGCGCCTACACCTTCAAAGTGCAGTACGCCAACAATCCTTACTTCACCGACAGCAGAATGGAAACGACCACAAAGACCGAGGCCAAGATAGTGATCCCCAACGGCACCTGGTACTGGCGCGTCCAGGCAGTGTATTCCAGCGGCGGCAGCGTCTTCTCCGCTCCGGTCAAGACCTACGTCACTCCGGAACCGGGAATAGCGGCGATTTTTGGGCTTTTGGCCGGTTTTTTTTCTGCTCGAAAAAAACTCTAAACTGTTAAAAACATTATAGTGTTGATTTTGTATATATTTTTCCGTACAATATGTGCGGCAGAATTAAACATTTATGAAATTACACACTATACTTGTTACCACATTTATTTTCTTTTGT
>JAFYIM010000538.1 GCA_017538635.1 bacterium | reverse complement strand
GATCTTGGCGTCGCGCATGCGTTTTTCCATCGGGTATTCCTTCATGTAGCCGTAGCCGCCGAAGACCTGGACCGCATCGGTCGTAACCTGCATGGCCACGTCGGAGGCGTAGCACTTGGCGATGGCGGATTCCTTGGAGCAGTTACGGTCGCCGGAGTCGATGGAGCGGGCCGTGGCGTAAACCATGGCGCGGGCGGTCTCGACTTTCATGGCCATGTCGGCCAGGAGGAAGCGCAGGCCCTGATTGGAGATGACGGGCTTGCCGAACTGTTCCCTGGTCCTGGCGTAATCCACGGCGTCCTCAAGGGCGCCGGCGGCGATGCCCAGAGCCTGGGCGGCCACGCCGGGGCGGGACATGTCAAAAGTCTTCATGGCAGACAGGAAGCCGTGCCCTTCCTTGCCGAGGATGGCGGAAGCGGGGATCTTGCAGTCTTCGAAAACAAGTTCGTAAGTAGAGGAAGCGCGGATGCCCATCTTGTTTTCCTTCTTGCCGAAAGAAAAGCCCGGCGTGCCCTTGTCCACCAGGAAGGCCGTGGCGCCGCGGGCGCCGCGCGTCTTGTCGGTCATGGCGATGACGGTGTACATCTCGGCCACGTTGCCGTTGGTGATCCACTGCTTGGTGCCGTTCAAGATGTAATAATCGCCCTCTTTCCTGGCGGTGGTCTGGATGCCTCCGGCGTTAGATCCGGCGCAGGCTTCCGTCAGGGCGAAGGCCGCGAGCTTCTCGCCTGCGGCGATGGCCGGCAGGTATTTCTGCTTCTGTTCTTCGTTGCCGAAAAGGATGAGGGGGATGGTGCCCAGAGCGGTCGCGGCCAGGCCTAAAGAGATGCCGCCGCAGACCTTGGAAAGCTCTTCCACGGCCACCACCAGATTCATGATGCCCATCTGTCCTTCCGGGCAGATGCCGCCGTAAGTTTCCGGGATATAGACGCCGCAAAGGCCGGCTTCCGCGATCTTCTCCTGGACGTCCCAGGCGAATTCGTTCTTTTCATCATACTCGGCGGCCACCGGTTTGATGTACTTCTGGGCGACTTCGCGGGCCGTATCCTTTATCATCTGTTCAGTTTCGGTTAGGAAGTAATTCATAATATTTCCTTAATGGTTGTTATTGTTTACTAGTGAATATTATATCAAAAAACCAATTTGCAGGATCAGAAGCCCGGCATGGTAAATTCCGCGCCGTAGCGCAGCGCCACCCTGGTCAAAAAAGCTTCCTTAACTTCAGGCGCCAGCTCTCCCCTTTCGTACGCTTCGATCATCTTTTCCGCCAGCTCTTTCGCGAGGACCAATTCACGCTTGTCGCGGTTGGGGTTCGCAAGATAAAGCGTCGGGTGTCCGGACTGCTTTTCCCCGAAGAACTCGCCCGGGCCTCTGAGTTCCATATCGGCCTCCGCGATCTCAAAGCCGTCGCAAGTCTTGGCCATGACTTCCAGCCTCCTGTTCTCCGTCATGCCGGTCAAAAGAGGCTGGGAAAATTCCTCACTGCCTTTTTCCAAAGGCGTGTTGTCGACGAGGACGCAGTAGGACTGAAGTTTTCCGCGGCCTATGCGCCCCCTCAGCTGGTGCAGCTGGGCGAGTCCGAAGCGCTGGGCGTCCTCGATGACCATGACGCTGGCGTTGGGAACGTCCACGCCCACTTCTATGACCGTCGTGCAGATGAGAACGGAGATCTCGCCGTCCCTGAACTTTCGCATGGTCTCCTCTTTCTCTTCTTTTTCCAAACGCCCGTGGACGAGACCAAGCTTGAGATCCGGGAAAACTTTCTTGGAAAGCACTTCATACATTTCCGCGGCGGCTTTCGCTTCCCTCTTGTCGGATTCGTCGATCTGGGGATAGACGATGTAAGCCTGGTGTCCTAAGGAAGCCTCTTTTTTGATGAAGTTCCAAACGGAAGGCAGTCTTTCCGGCGTCACCACGTAGGTCTTTACGGGAATGCGTCCTTCTGGAGGAGCTTTTATGACCGAGATGTCGAGATGCCCGTAGAGCGTCATGGCCAGGCTTCTAGGAATGGGAGTGGCCGTCATGATCAGGGTGTCGGGAACGCTTTTGGCAACCCTTAGCATCGCTCTCTGGGCGACGCCGAACTTGTGCTGCTCGTCGATGACGACGAGCCCCAAATTTGGAACGGCTTCCCTGACATGCAGAAGCGAGTGCGTTCCGACCAGGAGGAAATTCTTCTCCTCCTCAAAACGTTTGAGAAGCTCTTTCTTTTCCTTGGCCTTCATGCCGCCGTAGGAAAAAAGCACGTCCACGCCGATC
>JAFYIM010000537.1 GCA_017538635.1 bacterium | reverse complement strand
GACCGCTCCTGGTCCATCGGCTCCAACCGAGAGCAGTTCCACTTCGCCTGCGAGATCGGCTGGCTCGTGGAGGACGGCGCTATTACAGGCATCGTCCGCAATCCCACCTACTCCAGCCCGACGCTCCCCTTCTGGCGCTCCATGTCCGCTGTCGGCAACGCCTCGACCTGCGAGCTTGTCCAGGTCGCGAACTGCGGCAAAGGCCTTCCCAGCCAGGTAATGAGGCTCGGACACCTTGTCCCTGTCTGCCGCTTCGACAACGTTCAAATCGGTCTATAAGGAGATATGTGATATGAAAGAAATTTTCGCTGCAGCCGCCAATGAACTCCGCAATTTCGCCCGCGAACGCAACATCGCGGCGGAATTCACTTTCCACCGCGGCGTTTCCAAACTTGTCCGCTTCGCCAATTCCGGCGTCTCCCTCAACACCAACGAGGACACCTTTTCCTTGGATGTGGACGTCACCTTAGGCCGCGCCAAGGGCTCCTTTTCCACCACGACCTCTCCCAAAGACATAGACAGCATGAAGATCGCGCTCCTAAGAGCCGCCGAGATCGCCAAATTCGCCGTCCCGGTAAGCTTCGAGCGCAAGATCCCCATCCTTCCGGAAAGGCTGCCCGACGACAGTAATTTCGACCAGCGCATCGAAAATATGACGACTGCCGACGCCCTTGACCTCGTAGGCCAGGCGACGGACGATCTTCTCGAAGACGGCCTTTCTTTAGCCGGCATGGTTTCCTCCGGCTCCATCTACGAAGCCTGGGCCAACACGCTCAACAACAATCTTCTCTATCACGCCGGAACCGACGCGAACATGGAGCTTGTCATCACGAATGACAAGGAGAAATGGGAGATCCAATCCTCGCAGTCCGCCGTACGCTTCAGCCAGTTCGCCCCCGAGGAACTGAGGGAAGAATTCGCCCTGCTCCTAGAACAATATAAAGGTAAGGAACGCATGAGCGTTCCCCTGGGCGAATATGAAGTGGTCTTCGGAAGAGACGCCATCTCGAACCTCATGGCTTATTTCGAATGGATCGGCTTCAACGGCCGCAGCCTCAAGCACGACATGAGCTTCTTAAAGGAAGAAGACCTCGGCAAGCAGATCTTCAGTCCGCTGCTCACGGTCATGGACGACCCCTCCTTCTCCGACACCTACCCTTATGCTTTCGACGTCACCGGCATCGAGCGCCAGGCTTTCCCGCTCATAAAAGAAGGCGTCTTCCAGAACTTCTTCTGGAACAAGGAGACCGTGGAGGAATTCGGCGGCGAACCGACCGGACACGACGTGCCCTCCATGTCGATCGCCATCGGCTCCGGCAACACCCCCGTAAACACGCTCAGCGACCTTTTAGCGGCCCCGAGGGAAAAAGACATACTCTACATACCTTATCTGCACTATATGGGCATTGTGAACGCCGCCAAGGGCATTGTCACGGGGTCCACCCGCTTCGGCGCGCTCTACCTCAGAAAGGACGGCACGATAGCCGTTCCCTACAACATGCGCTTCACCGCTTCGCTGAGAGACCTATTCGCCAACATCAAGTGGATCTCCCAGAGAAGAGCCGCCCTCAACCTGACCGGCCTCTACGGCAGAAGACATCCCGAAGCGATGCTCACGCCGCGCTTCACCTGCATAGAAAAAGTTCCCATAACCTTAGCAAACTCTTCCTTTTAGGAGACGAACATGCATTTAGGCTATACAGAGATCATCCTCATCGTTATCGTGATACTCCTCTTGTTCGGCGCCAAGCGCATTCCCGAACTGGCCAGGGCTCTGGGCAAAGCCAAAAAGGAATTCCAGAAAGCCAAAGACGAAGTGGAGACCGAAGTGGAAGAAGTCGCGTCCGACGACAACTCTTCTAAGACCGAAGAAAAGAAAGAAAGCTAACACCGTGGAAGAAAACTCTTTTCTAGGACACCTTGAAGCCCTGAGAAAAGTCCTTCTCCGCTCTCTTTTGGCGGTCGCTGTTCTTTTCCCGGTCTGCTGGTTTTTGGCCGGCAAACTGATCCCCGTCTTCACGAATCTCCTTCTTCCCCCCAAGCAGGCGACTCTCCATTATTTCTCCCCCATGGAGGCCTTCATCGCGGAACTGAAAATGGGCGCCATCATGTCCTTCGCCCTAGCCTTCCCTTACATTGCCTGGCAGTTCTGGACTTTCGTCGCGCCCGCCCTCTACAAGAAAGAAAAGAAAGTCCTCGGCAAAGCGGTCGTCTTTTCCTCGCTTCTCTTCATCGCCGGAGCCGCGTTCATTTTCTACGTCATTCTTCCCATTTTGATGCGCTTCGCCTTCAGCGTCGCCAGCCCCAACCTTCAGCCGACTTTCGGCCTGGCCAATTTCCTAGGCCTCGCGGGCGGCTTGATGCTGGCGGGCGGACTCTTCTTCCAGCTTCCGCTCGTCGTTATAGTCCTCAACCGTTTCGGGATCATCGACCGCGCCAAAATGAAAAAAGCGCGTCCCTACGTCATAGTCGCCCTGTTGAGCCTGGCGGCCTTGGCCACTCCCCCTGACGTAGTCAGCCAGCTTTTGCTTTTCCTTCCCGCCTATGCCCTTTTCGAGCTGGGCCTCCTCTTCACGCACTGAACAAACAAAAAAGCCCGGAGCAACACTCCGGGCATTTTTTCTGAACATAATTGCTTTACTGATTGATTACCGGACGGACACCAAGCCTGTCCATAGTGTGGTCTGTTTCCGTATGAGCGCGGTAAGCGGAACGGCAGGCGCTCGCTTCGTCGTTGAAGCTGCCGCCGCGTAATGTTTTCTCATTGCCTGTTGCCAAACCGACCGGATCAGTTACTGGGGCTGTTCCCAAGTCATTAGTATACCAGTCGAGGCACCACTCCCAAACGTTTCCGTGCATGTCGTAAAGGCCCCAGGCATTGGGATTCAAACTGCCGACTTTCTGAGGAGCGCTGGCATTTCCTTTGTAATAGGCTATATCAAACAAATTAAGATCGTCGTCGTCCAGATTCTTGCCGTTGTTGAAAGCCGTCGTCGTTGTGGCGCGGCAGGCGTATTCCCATTGCGCTTCCGTGGGAAGATCGAAACGCAGACCGGTCTTCGCTCTCAATATGCCCATGAAGGACCCGGCGTCAACTTCGTCGTCAGCAGGCCAATTAGCCCCAACAGATCCTCTCAAAGAATCAAAAGTCACCTTAGTGACCGGGCAAAGGTCATCATCGGAACTCGCGGGAACTGTTCCCGTGATCAATTGGCACTGTTTTCTTGTCAATTCGAAAACGCCGATGAAAAACCCTTTGGTCAGAGTTACCTGATGCGCAACTTCCCTGGTTCCGCGGCCGTACTCGCTCTCCGGAGAACCCATTCTGAATTCACCGGCGGGAACGAATTTCAACCACAGTTCGGTCGTCCTGCAGACGTCGCTTTCAACGTCCGGACCGGATTCCGAGATCCTATGCGGCCAGCTTTCCGCCGTATATCCGCCGCTGATGTCAACGACCAGATAATTCACCTTGACAAAAGTTACTGTGACGACAGTATCCGCGACCAATTCGAGAATCAAAGGAGACACATAACTGACTTGATCGTTCCAAGAGAAGCTTTGGAAAGTCTCCTCGCCATTCAAGGGCGTGATCCTCACCTTGTCAGGACCTATGAATTCCGTATTCACGGAACCTTTGCCGGAAATCGTAACGGTGAGATCATATGTCCCGAAGACTGCTTTGACCTCCGTGTCTTTCTGCAATTCCAGAGTCATTGAAGTTTCCGTGCATTTTTCTCCGTTCACAACAAAGTAGCGGAAATGTTCGCTCCCCTCGGGAACGCTGACTTTCACCATGTCCGGTCCTGTAAATTCAAAATCGACAGTTCCGTCGCCAACGACATCCGCCGAGAAGTTGTAAGTTCCGAAGACCGCTTCCACTTCCGTGTCGCCTTGCAATTCAAGTGTCATTTGGCTTCCCGTGCGCTTTTCGCCGTTCACAGTAAAGTAACGGAACGGTGAACCGCCTTCCAAAGCCTTGACTTCAGCTTCGTCTGGCCCCGTAAAATCAACGAAAACGGAACCGTTTCCGACAACGTCGACGGAGAGATCATAAGTTCCGAAAACCGCTTCGACCTCGGTGTCCTCCTGCAATTCAAGAGCCATCGTATTTTCCGTGCGTTTTTCACCGTTCACCGTAAAGAAGCGGAAATGTTCGCTGCCTTCCCTAACCTTGACTAATACTGCATCAGGTTCAGTAAACGCGACATCAAGCTCTCCCTCGCCAACGATAGTGGTTGAAAATCTATAAGTTCCGAAAACAGCTTCAACCTCAGTGTCTTCCTCTAATTCGAGAGTCATAAAACTGTTCGTGCACATTTCCCCGTTCACAACAAAGTAACGGAAAGGAGAACTGCCTTCCAAAACTTTAATTTCCACCGTGTCCGGGCCGATGAATTCAGTGCCAACAAAACCGTTGCCATAGATGTCAACAGAAAGGTCATAGGTCCCGAAGACCGCCGTGATGTCGGAATTGTCTTCAAGCTGCAGCGTAACAAAATCGTTGGTAATCCTTACGCCGTTATGCGAGAAGAAACGAAACTTATCGGGATTTTCAGTAACGCGGAGTTCAACCTGATCGGGTCCGACAAATCCAGACTCCGCTTTTCCCTCGCCAACAACTTCCAAAGTGTAATCGTACATGTTGGTGAAAACATATTCGCTGTCGAGAAGAGCTGGAGAAGCGAACATAGGCGGCAGCTTGTAGGAAGCGCTGGCCTTGCCCTTTGAATTGACCGACACCTTTATCTGAATGCCCTGCTCCTTGTTTTTCAGAGAGGTTTTATAACTGCCTTTTTTCATTTCCGGAGTAAAGGAAAACGAAGCGAGATACCCCGACCCTTGCTCAGAACTATAGGCGTCCAAGAGCGCAAGCTTTTTTGACTCCAGTTCGTTCAGCCAATCCGTTTGCACCGTGCCGGAAGATTTCAAGGAGGCTTTTGTAAGCTCTACCTTTTCATTTCCGGCCTCAAAAGCGAAGTAACGGCTCACGTCTTTTTCAGCCCACTTGAACTTGCCGTTTTTAGTTTTGACGGAAATATTCCTGTTTTCGTCTTTCATTCCGAACGCCGTTTTCGGTTTAGAGAGTAAAGCCGGCATGCACAGGTAGCTGTCCAGGTAGTTGTAAACTGCCATGTTTTTCCCGTCGGAAAGGCTTTGCATGGCGGAATCAGTCATCTTCCCTTTCAGGTTAAGTTTTGTTGAACCTTTCACAAAACCCTTGACGTTCACAACTTTCTGCGTGACAACGGAACCCGCGAAAGAAACGTTCACAGCGACAAGCATCGCGATAAAAATAAAATACCTTAACAAGCGCATAAATACCTCCTTTTTACACTTTCCAACATTTTATCAAAAAAAAAAAATAGAAACCACTCAGCTCCAATTAGCCTGCATGAAATCATGTTGCTTTTTCTTTTTTCCTGTGATATAGTAATCCATTAGTAATTTAATAATAAAAAGGCAGATCATATGGACCTTGAACGCAAACTTTTGAACGGCGACGAAGCTATCGCTTACGCCGCCAGAAACGCCGGATTGAACCTCGGCATAGGATATCCAGGGACTCCTTCCACGGAGATCCTTGAGACCTTCTCAAGCTTAGGCGGCTTGGCCCAGTGGGCGCCCAATGAGAAAGTCGCGGCGGAAGTCGCCATAGGCGCAGCCCTAGCCGGCGGCAAAGCCATCGTCACCATGAAGCACGTCGGCATGAACGTGGCCGCCGACCCCTTCTTCACCGCCGCCTACACCGGCGTGAAAGGCTCCCTTGTCATCTGCGCCGCTGACGACCCTGGCATGGCTTCCAGCCAGAACGAACAGGACTCCAGGCGCTACGCTGTGGCCGCCGGACTCCCGATGCTCGAGCCCGCCGACTCCCAGCAGTGCTACGATTACCTTCTTCTGGCGGTGAAGCTGTCCCATGAATTCGGAACGCCCGTTATATTGCGCCTTACCACCAGAGTCTGCCACAGCAAGACCATCGTGAAGGTCGGCCCATTCTGCGAACCGGAAACGCCTTCCTACACCAAGGACGCCAAGAGCCATGTCATGGTCCCCGCCTTCGCGAGATTGGCGCATGTGAGATTAAGAAAAAGACTGAAAGACCTGGAAGAATGGAACAATGAGAACGGTCCCTGCACTTTCCTTGGTCCTGAAAACGCTAAACCAGGCGTAATCGCCACCGGCATTTCCGCCATGCACGCCGCGGAAGCTTTGCCCGAAGCGAGGATCATGCAGCCCGGCATGACTTATCCCCTGCCACTCGCCAAGATCAGGGAATTCGTGAATTCCCATGAAGACAATTTAGTCGTTGAAGAAGGCGACCCAGTCGTAGTGGAAACATTATTGGCCAACGGCATGAAAGTTAGGGGCAAAAAGGAAGCTTTCCGCTTTGGTGAACTGAACGTGGCCAGAGTTAAAAAGTTGGCCGCTGACGACGTTACTCCTGATACCGCGCCCGCTCCCGGAAAACCGCCTCAACTCTGCCCAGGCTGCCCGCACAGGCTGACTTTCCAGGCTTTGCACGATCTCGGCTGCACGGTCTGCGGCGACATTGGCTGCTACACTCTGGGCGTATTGCCTCCCTATGAGGCAATGGACACCTGCGTCTGCATGGGCGCCTCTATTTCCGCTGCTCTCGGCATGCGCGAAGTTCTTCCCGCTGAGCAGGCGAAGAGGATCGTCTCTGTCATCGGCGATTCCACCTTTATGCACAGCGGTTTGACAGGACTTGTGGACATGGTCTATAACAGGCCTCCTCACGGCCACGTTGTTATTTTGCTTGACAACTCCACCACCGCCATGACCGGCCTTCAGGAACATCCGGGGACCGGCCGCAGGCTCGACCACAGTGAGACCGTGAGAGTCGATCCCGCCGCCGTCGCCAG
>JAFYIM010000536.1 GCA_017538635.1 bacterium | reverse complement strand
TGTCCCTGATCTGCCTGATGTTGTCTATCGTGCGGTTGCTGGCGCCGTCGATCTCGATGACGTCCAGGGAACTGCCGTCTTTTATGGCCTGGCAGCTGGCGCATTCGCAGCAGGGCTCGGTGACGGGCTCATTGCTCGACTGGCAGTTCAGGGCCTTGGCGAGAATACGGGCGATCGTCGTCTTGCCGGTCCCGCGGGTCCCGATGAAGAGATACCCCTGGCCGACGCGCTTCTGGGTTATGGCGTTCTGAAGCGTTGTGACGATGTGATCCTGGCCGACGACTTCGGAGAAGCGCTGCGGCCTCCAGCGTCTGGCCAGGACCTGATAGTTGTTGTTTTCTGACATTATTCTTCTTCGGTTTCGGGCTCGGGTTCTTCTTCCTCTTCCTCTTCGTCTTCTTCAACTGTCGTGTCGTCGTCTTCCTCGTCCTCTTCGAAAGGATTGTTCAGAAGGACGATCTCGTTCACGACGTCCACCTTGTCCTCGACGATGTCCGTGGAATCAGTAAGATCGTAATCCTCATCGACGAAAGCGCCGAGCGTGAAAGTGTCAAAGACGCCTTTCAAGGCAAGGTAAGGGGCGAAGAGCGCTCCGCAGACGGCGCCGACGCCCGTGCCCAGAGTGACGGTCAAGGGCGTGATCGCGAGTCCTAGGTTGTTTTCCATCGCCGGAAGGAAGCCGCATCCGGCTCCGATGCCGGTGAAGGCAAGGGGTACGGCCGCGGTAGCCAGTATCTCGGCCGGGCCGGCCAGATAGGCTTTGGAGAAAAAGTCGTCCTCATCCTCGTCCTCGTATTCGTCTCCCAGAGCGGGCTCTTCGTCATCTACCTTGACGATCTCGACCACGCCGACGTTGATGGCGTCGGAATCGGCTTTCTCAGTCAGGTATTCGGGAGCGACGGAGACTTCCTTGAATTCGATCTTGGCGCCTGCTTCTTCGCCGAAAACGAAAAGCGGGAACAACATTAAGAAGGGGATAAGTTTTTTCATTTTCACTCCTTTTTGTTTATTCGTTTAATGCTTTGAGCTGCTGCGCGGCATCCTCGGGGTTTTCGCCGTGGGGAGCGAGCGAAAGATTTTTTTTAAAATATTTCACTGCGGATTTGTTGCGTTTGAGATAGCGGTTGACCACGCCGCGGAGATAATAGCCGTCGGCGTAATCGGGGTTGAGCTCCACGGAGCGGTTCAGCTGGTTCAGGGCCTTTTCCGGTTTTCCGTCGCCCAGGTAGATGATCGCGATGTTGTAGCGGAAGACGGGATTGTCCTTGTCGCAGTCGATGGCGGAAAGATAATTGTTCACGGCGTATTTGTAATCGCCGGCGAGCTGGTAGGCGCTGCCTAAGAGCGCGAAAGCCCTGGGATGGACGATATGCCATTTGGGCATGTTCTCGGAGAGAAGCTTGATGACGTATTCGTGGTCGCCGGTCTCGCCAAGGTAAGCCGAAGCATAGTTGATCATCACCCTCTGCTTTTCGCCCGCTTTCGTCATGGCGTCGCCCCAGAGCGTCAGTTCGCTTTGCCAGACTTTGCTTCTCTGAAAGGTCGCCGCGGAGTAGAGCAGAAGAACGACCGGCAAAAAGACGGACAAAGCGTATGTGAAGGCCTTGGGAAGATTGTCAGACAGTATCCTGAGGAGGTCGGCGCAAAGCCAGATCAATCCTGCCACGGACAAATACATCCTGTGCTCAAAGCAAAGGTCGAGCGTGGGCATGATCGAGCTTTGGGGAAGCAAAGGGAAGATGAAGAAGAAAAAGCCCCAGCTGGAAAGAGGGTATTTGTGCCGCACCTTGAAAAAGACGAAGCAGCAGGAGATCAGTATGACGGCGGGAACTATCCACTGCCAGCTCAGAAAACTTGTGCAGAGGGGAATGTCGTGGTCGAT
>JAFYIM010000535.1 GCA_017538635.1 bacterium | reverse complement strand
CCTGAACGTTGGGATAATTCCGGCGCGCTACGCGTCGACGCGCTTCCCCGGCAAACCCCTCAAACTCTTAAGGGGCTTGCCGGTGATAGCCCATGTCTGCGCGGCGGCCGCCAAAGTCAGGAATCTTTCCCAAGTTTACGTTGCGACTGACGACGAGAGGATAGCGGAAGCCGTGAGAAACTGCGGCCACACGCCTATCATGACCAGAAGCGACCATTGCTGCGGGACCGACAGGATCGTCGAGGCTTTGGGAAAGCTTGATTCTGCGCCCGATATCGTCGTCAACATCCAGGGCGACGAGCCACTGATCGACCCAACTGCTGTCGAAAAAGCTATAGACGCTTTGGAAAATTCCGACGCCGACTGGTCTACGCTCGTCTATCCCGTCAGCAGGGAAGAAGCCCAGAATCCTAACAAAGTCAAGGTAGTCCTGGACAAATTTGGTAGAGCGTTGTATTTTTCAAGAGCGCCCATTCCTTACCCCAGGGACGATTTCAAAGCCTCGTACTTCGCCCACATCGGGCTATACTGTTATAAGAGGGAGGCTCTCTTAAAATTTGCCAAAATGCCCGCTTCTCCTTTGGAGCAGAGCGAGAAACTTGAGCAGCTCAGGGCTCTCGAGAACGGCATGAAGATCGTTTGCGTGAAAGTTGAGGGCGCCGCTCCCGGGATAGACACTCCGGAAGACCTGGCCGCTACGGAAGAGATACTAAAAGCAAAGGAGAGATCTTGATGGCTGAAAACAAATACGACATCAGCGTCAGCGCCGCGCCGGAAAAACTTGCGACGCGCAAAGTCCCGATCGCGTCCTTTTCCGTTGGCGGCGGTGAGAAGCTGTTCTTCATGGCCGGTCCCTGCGTCATAGAAGACCCCGAAAAAGTTTTGGAAGAAGCTTTCGCCCTGAAGAAGATCGCTCTGGAAAAAGGCTTCTCCCTTGTTTTCAAAGCTAGTTTTGACAAAGCAAACCGCACGTCCGTTAAAAATTTCCGCGGCCCCGGGCTTGAAAAAGGGCTTGAGATCCTTGCCGAAGTGAAGAAAGAGACCGGGTTACCCATAGTGACCGACGTCCACGAGAGCTGGCAGGTCGAAAAAGTGGCCGCTGTTGCCGACGTCATCCAGATCCCGGCTTTTCTCTGCAGGCAGACGGACCTCCTTGTCGAGGCCGGCCGCAGCGGACGCGTGATAAATATTAAGAAAGGCCAGTTCGTGGCTCCTGAGACGATGGCCCAGGCCGTGGCGAAAGTCAGTTCGACCGGCAATGAGAATATTATGCTGACGGAAAGAGGCGCGACCTTCGGCTACGGAAACCTGGTGGTCGACATGCGCTCGCTTTCCATCATGCGCAGGATGGGCGTTCCCGTCATCTTCGACGCGACGCACTCAGTGCAGCTGCCGAGCGGGCAGGGAAGCTGCTCGGGCGGCGACAGGAAGTTCGTGCCGCTGCTGGCCAGAGCAGCTGTGGCTGCCGGCGTGGACGGCGTTTTCATGGAAGTCCATCCCGATCCCGACATGGCGCTCTGCGACGGCCCCAACAGCTGGCCGCTCTGCGAATTCTCGGCCTTAACCGAAATGCTTATGAAAGTTGACGCTTGCGTCAACGGAGAATAGATATGGATCATCTTTCCGTAGCCAGAAATGTTCTGAAACTGGAAGCCCGCGCCATAGACGACGTCTCGGAGAGGCT
>JAFYIM010000534.1 GCA_017538635.1 bacterium | reverse complement strand
TATAAATGGCACGATAAATGGCACGATAAATGGCACGATAAATTTTAGTCACTACCCATGTCACTACCCATGTCACTACCCATGTCACTACCCATGTCACTACCCATGTCACTACCCATGTCACTACCCATGTCACTACCCATGTCACTACCCATGTCGTGCCCCCAGTCGATAGGGGATAATTGGAGAGAAGATTATTTCAGGAGGGTGTGCTCGAGGAGGATCTTGAGGCCGAGGCCGATTAGAATGACGCCGCCTACGATCGCTGCTTTGGAGCGCAATTTTTCGCCTATGGCCTTGCCGAAGACTACGCCGACGGCTGAGATGGTGAAGGTCGTGCAGCCGATCATGACGGCTGGGAGGAAGATCTCTTTCTGGAGCATGGCGAGCGATACGCCGACGGCCAGGGCGTCGATGGAAGTCGCTATGGCGAGCTTCAGCATCGTGAAGAAGGCCAGGGAGGCTGTCAGGGTGTTCTCCTCTTTTTTAAGAGATTCCCTGATCATGTTGAAGCCGATTATAACGAGAAGGGCGAAGGCGATCCAGTGATCGAAACTCTCTATCATGCCGGCGCAGCGGGAGGAGAGGAAAAATCCGATGATCGGCATCAGTGTCTGGAAGGCGCCGTACCAAAGACCGATGACAAGCATGTGCTTGAGGGAGAATTTGGGGAGACACAATCCCTGGCAGATGGAGACCGCGAAAGCGTCCATGGAAAGGCTGACGCCTAAAAGCAAGATCTCGACTATGGACATTATTCTTCCGTTTCCGCGCTTTTAGTGGGCGAACCTAAGCCTTTCCCTTTCCACTCGAAGAGCGAAATTAGCTCGAAGTGCTTGGTGTGCGGGAAGAGATCGAGGGGCTGGATCTTGCTGAGCTGGTAGCCGGCGTTCGCGAATTTGGCGGCGTCCCTGGCGAAAGTCGGAGGCCCGCAGGAAATGTAGATGAGGCGCTTGGACTCAAGGTGCTTGACGGCGGAGACGGCCTTGTTGGTGAGACCGGTCCTCGGCGGGTCAAGGATGGCGATGTCGGGCTTGACGCCCTCTTCCAGAAGGCCTCTCAGGAAGTTTTCCGCAAAGTCCGCAGTGTATTCGCAGTTCGTGAAGCCGGCGGCTTCGGCGTTCTTTTTGGCGTAGGCGATGGAGGAGGGGTCTATTTCTACGCCCAAGACTTTTTTAACTTCCTTGGCCAGGGTGAGTCCGAAGAAGCCTGCGCCGCAATAGACGTCCAATAAGAGGTCGTCTGCTTTGGGCTGGGCGAAATCCTTTACGACTTTGGCGAAGGTCTCAAGCAGCGAGGGGTTGACCTGGAAGAATCCGCTGTAGGAGTTGTAGAATCTTAAGCCGCAAAAATCGTAGAAGACGTCCTCGTCGCCCAGACTTTCCTTCGTCTTGTAATCGTAGGGTTTCGAGGAGACGACGTTGTGGTTGTCCTTGAAGTAATAGTAGGGTTCCCCGCTGTGCGTTCTGAGGACCAGGAGCTTGTCCTCCATGCGCATGGGGATCTTCGAGAAATCGTCATCCAATTCGAAAATAGGGCACTCTGTTAAGGGGAAGATGGTCTTCGGTGCGTTCCTTAAGCAAAAGCCGTAATACGGCTCTCCTGCTTCGTCTATGGCCGGGTGCAGGTCTATTCTGTTGCGGTAATGGGTAGTCTTCGGTGAGGGAAGGGCCGGAAGGATCTCAGGGAGCTCAAGGAAGCCGCCTGTCCTGATGAGAAGGTCCTTCAGCTGCTTGACGAAGATCTCGAGCTGATAGGGGTATTTGATGTGCTGGTACTGGCAGCCGCCGCAGCGCCCGAAATTCTTGCAGAAAGGCTTCTGGCGCTCGGGGGAAGGCTCTATCACATCCAACAAATCGGCGAAGAGCATCCGGCGCTTTTTGCTTATGATCCTGACGCGCACCTTTTCACCCTTGATGGCGAAAGGCACGAAAATGACAAGATTGTTTAGTCTGCCGACCGCTTCGCCGCCGAAGGCGTTGTCCACAAGGTCGAGGACTATTTCATCTCCGATCTTTACAGCCACTTTTATTCGCTCTTGTAACTGGTGTCGGGGGTGTATTCCGGAACGATCTTGCAGAGTTCGCTCCTGGTCTCGGCTTCGTTGCCGAAGGCCGCCGCATCGATGAGCTCGAGGATCTTTTCTTTCAGCTCTTCGTAGTCTTCCGGGTTGGTCCTTGTGACCATGATCTTCTTCATCTTGGTCGGCTGTTCGCTGCCGTCATAGACGAGCTGCTCGTGCATCTTTTCGCCGGGCCTGAGGCCGGTGAAGACGATCTGCACGTCGGAGCCCGGGCGTTTGCCCATCAGTCTTATTAGCTGGTTGGCAAGATCGACGATCTTGACGGGCTCTCCCATGTTGAGGATGAAGATCTCGCCGCCCTCACCTATGGTCGCGGCTTCCAGGACGAGCTGGGCCGCTTCGGGAATGAGCATGAAGTAGCGCGTCATGTCAGGGTGAGTGACGGTGACGGGACCGCCTTTTATGATCTGCTCCCTAAAGAGAGGAAGGACGCTGCCGGAAGAACCAAGGACGTTGCCGAACCTGACGGATATGAATCTGGTCGAGCTGATGGTGTTGAGGCTCTGGACGAATTTCTCCGCCACTCTCTTCGTGGCGCCCATGATTGAGCTAGGCTTTACGGCTTTGTCAGTCGAGATCTGGATGAACTCCTCGCAGCCGGCTTTGTCGGCGGCGCAGGCGATCTGGTAGGTGCCCTTGACATTGTTCAAGACGGCTTCCAGGGGATTCAGTTCCATAATGGGAACGTGCTTGTAGGCCGCGGCGTGGAAGACTATCTGGGGATGATGCTTGCTGAAAATGGAATCGAGCCTGGCTTCGTTCTTGATGTCCGCGATGTAGGGGCAGATCTTAAGCTCGGGGAACTTGGCTCTCAGTTCGCGGTCGATCTGGTAGAGGTTGAATTCGCAGAGTTCCAGGAGGATCAGCTCTTCGGGTTTGAAGAGCGCGATCTGACGGCACATTTCTGATCCTATTGATCCGCCGGCGCCCGTAACGAGAACGCGCTTGCCCCTTATCTTGTTCTTGATGGCGGGCAGATCCAGTTCCACCGGGTCGCGGCGCAGAACGTCAAGGATATCGACTTCCCTGAGGTCGGAGACCGTCACTTTGCCGTCCACGATATCGTTGACGGAGGGAAGCGTCTTGTATCTTATCTTCAAGGCGTTGCAGGTCTCCGCCACTTCTTTGATGGCGTGTCCGGAAGCGGAGGGAATGGCGATGAAGACTTCCTCGGTGAAAGTCGTGTGGACGATGGTCTCAAGCTGATTTCTGTTGCCGAGGACGGGAACGCCCTGGATCAGCATCCCTTGTTTTTTGGGATCGTCGTCGATGAAGCCGACGACCGCGTATTTCGGCAGATTGGCGTTGATCTCCCTAAGCAGCATGACGCCCGCGTCGCCGGCGCCGACTATCAAAACGTTCTTCCTGCCGGTGCGGCGCCAGGCAAGGAATTCCTTTTTAAGCCGCATGGAGAAGCGCATGGTCGTGATAAGGACCGTGGCGATCACCATGTCGCCTAAGAAAATATAAACGGAATAGTTGAATGGCTTAGTGGGGATCTTGCTGACAAGGATGGTGACGATGCAGGCGACGAGCGTGCTGACCGAGACGGCCTTGGCGATGTTGACGGCATCGTGCAG
>JAFYIM010000533.1 GCA_017538635.1 bacterium | reverse complement strand
GAAAGCAGCGCAAAGAAATCCTGCCAAAATCCCCGCCGAACAGACCGGGCGGATTTTTCTTTTCTCTGGATCGGAACAGCGCAAACTCTTTTGGGCTTTCCTGGCCGTTATCGCCCCGCTAAGCAAAAATGCCGTCAAGAAAGGCAGAGCGAAAAAAAACGCGGCATGAACAATTCTAACTACTCTAGTTGCTATCTCTTTCATGAAAAAAACTTCATTCAATGATTACCCGATTTTTTCCAGCAAAGGAAAGCTGCCAGAACGTCGAGGAAAAGCAGGAACGCCCAAACGGCGAACGGGCCGAAATAGATCGCTCCTTCAGAGATCTTTATGAAAAGGACAGGCAGAACGCCCGCCGCCGTAAAAGCAATCAAATTTACAAGCCACAGAGGGAATCCGCCCCGCATCAGGCGGTGGGAATAATGATCCTGCCCGCCGATGGTCGGATTCTGTCCTCTTAGGACTCTGAGAAGCATGACAGCGCAGGTGTCGTACAAAGGGAACGCGAGAAGCAGCACGGAATAGCAAAGCTTGTTCAGAACAAAACGCTCGTCAAACAAAAAGCTTATATATATCAGCGCCACCGCTCCGGAGCCCAAAAGCAGGCTGCCGGCGTCACCAAGGTAAAGTTTCGGCTTAAAGGGATAATTCCAAACAAGAAAACCGAGGACCGCGGCCGCAGCGACACGACACAAATGAGGCATATATTCCGTGGATCCCGCAAAAAATGGCAAGGCGAAAACCAATCCCAAAAAAGCCGTCGCGCAATGTCCATCGGCGTTGTCAAGAAAATTAAAGGAATTGCTGAAAAAGAACAGCGCAGAAACTAGCAAAATGTTATTGAAAAGGCTGAAATTAGCTTCAGATTTTCCTAACCACTGAAGAATGGAAAAATGAAGAAGAGCTATCAAAACAAAACCGATAAATTTAGGCAAAGGCCTAAAATGAACGATGTCATCAATAAAACCTAGAATAAAATACGGCAAAACAATGGGAAGTAAATAAACAAGATATACAATTATGATAAGAACATTATCCGTATGAATACGCATTACTATAGCTAACGAACCGATCAAAAAACCCAACAGGATCCCTATTCCTCCAGTCAAAGGCATCTTCCCACCCGTGCGGGTCGGAGCGCACCAGCCAAGTTTTACCAGCAGGAAAGCCAGCATCCCAGAAATCAGGGCGCTAACAAAAAAGGCCGTCGCAAGGAACGGCCATTCACGAGAAATAAGTCTTATCATGCGAAGGCTTTTTCAGCTTTTTCCGCCAGGACTTTGGGAGGAAGGGAGCCGACGGAGATCTCTTTCAGCTCCCCACCTTTAAGGAATACCAAAGTCGGTATGCTCATGATTTCATAGCGTTCCGCAATCTCGGGCGCATCGTCCACGTTGACGGTGCAGAATTTGATCTCGGGATGTTCCTTCGCAAAGGCTTCCACGATGGGCATGAAAGCCTTGCAGGGGCCGCACCAGGTGGCCCAGAAATCGATTATGACAGCGCCCTCAAAGTTCAGGGCTTCCGCTTCAAAATTGTCGTTGGTAAGTGGTAATCCGCTCATTAGAATTCCTCCAATTCCTCTATGCAGTGTTCGATGTCCGAACCCGGGTTGCTCTTAAGAATGTAGTGCCTGAGGCCGTTGGCGCTCTGATGGTCCACTTCGGGAGTATAGACGCCGTCGTGGTCAACGTCGTCGAAGAGCTCGGCTTCGATCTTGGCGGTGTAAACGTAAGAGTCTATGCAGACGAGGTTGGCGAAGCGCCTGTAGTTGCCGAGCTTCACTCCTTTTACCTTCAGGATGTCGCTGGGATGCTTGTAAGGCTTCAGAGTCGGTTTGCCGTTCTCGTCAATGCCATCGGCAATGTTGGCGGCCAGGACAGGCGTAATGCCAGGCAGTGCGCCGAGAAGTTCCTTGGAAGCCGTATTGAAGTTCACTCTGCCGACGACCGGGATCGGGCTGATCATAACATAGTTGAACCAGGCGTAACCGGAACGGAAAGGCTGGTTGATCTCGCCTCTGGCGGCCGCTTCCGCGTAGGCCTTCGTGTTGTCGATGACGTCGTGGGACGTCAGACGCATCTTGATGTCGCCGTTGGCGGAGATGTGGTCGGGAGTGATCTTGCCGGCAAGGAAACTGTCTTCCTTGCTGTATTTTTTACGTTTACAGAGGTTGTTCCATTCGCCCGTGGTGTAGTTCCAGAGATCCACGTCAAGGCTGGAGTTGTAGTTTTCTTCCAGGAACTCGGTCGTGGAAATAGCGTCGTTCAAGCCGTACACGTAGAGATTGTACGTTCCCTTGAGCGGAATGGCGTCGTGCCAGGTCCATTCGCCTTCCTGGTTGGCTTTCCTGGTATAGCAGACAGGCGTCAGATACCCTGGGCCGACGGTGAATTCGTCGCCTTTGTTGGGCTTGTTGAGGAGGCGCTGAGGAACGGATCTGGGGCTGTTTTTGTTGTCGTCGGCAACGAGCTTCAAACTGGTGGGCGTGTTGCCGTGAATGGCGAAAGTCTCGCCGCGCAGCGGTCCGGTCAGATAGCGGAGCGTGTGCCCTTTCCACTGATCAACTTCCCATTTGGCGTCCTTGCCTGAAACGGAGGCGGCGTCGAATCTGTCAACTTCAAACTTGCTGGCTTCCCAGCCCTTGACTTCGACATTGCCGTCCACGGCGTTCAAACGCAGCGATCCGGTGCAGAAATAGTCGGCAAGAGACGCGATTTTCGCCTTGCCGCTCGCTTCGCCGCCGGATGTGCCGAGGTTTTCAAAGTCCCTGGCAGTCCTGACCATGCCCATTTCAGCAACGCTGCCGAAAGGTCCGTTCTTGATCCAGGTGGGCCTGTTCTTCTTGGCGCGCATGGCGGTGTTGAGGGCAAGGTCCTCCGTGCCGCCGATAGTCGGATTGGCGCGCTTCACCCACTTGTAGTGGGTCGGGTCCTCTTTTTCGGTGCTGTAGCCTTTTTCTTTGACGTCAACCGAGCCGTATTCGACGGTACGGGCCGCCACCTGGTTGTATTCGTTCTTCAGCGTCAGAGAAACGATGCCGCCGCGGGCCGGGAGGCCGAGGAACATGACTTCGCAGTTCTTGACGGGAGGCGCATTGCCTTTATAGCGGGCGTATTCGTTCCAGACTCTTATGCGCTTGCCTTTCTCCTGCTCCCACCAAAG
>JAFYIM010000532.1 GCA_017538635.1 bacterium | reverse complement strand
TTTTTTATTTTTGTTTTTTTATATTTTCAAGAAAATATTGCGCGGAGTCAAGCACGGTCTTGAAGGGACCAATGAATCTCTGGCAGTCGGGAAGCGAGCCGAGGAAGGTCTTTCCGTAGCTTTTCCTAAGGATGCGGTCGTCCAGAATCGTGACTATCCCGTAGTCGGAGCTGCTTCTCACCAATCTGCCGAAGCCCTGTCTGAGCTTGATGACGGCCTGCGGGACGGAGTAGTGCGCAAACGACGTCACGCCCTTCTTCTCCAGTTCCTCGCACCTGGCTTCCTGTATAGGTTCCGTCGGCACGGCAAAAGGAAGCTTAGTTAGGATGATGGAGCGCAGATTCTCTCCCGGGACGTCCACGCCGGCCCAGAAGCTGTCCACGCCGAACAGCACGGCATTGTGGGAGCTTTTGAAGCGGTTCAACAGATTGTGGCTGGAATCCGAGAACTGCACCATAGGCAGAAGTCCCCTGGCGCGCAAAGCTTTTTCCAGCGCGTCATAGGATTTCTGCATCAGCGCGATGGAAGTGAAGAGCACGAAGGCCCCGCCCTCCGTCAGCTGCGCCAGGTCAAGTATCATGGCGTTCTGGTTCAGTTCATAGGAGTCTTCGGGAACGAGCAGCGCCGCCTGCTTTTTGTAATCGAAACTCGACTTGTAGATGTTCTCTGTGATTTTCCTTCCGCCCACGGCCGCAAGCTCCGCTTCGTAGAGGTCTAAGCCTACTCTGCTCTTGAAGAAGTCGAGCTTCTCCTTGCTTGACAAAGTTGCGGAAGTAAGAATGATCGTGCGGAATTTTTTGTAAAGCGATTCCTTGAGCATTTCCCCCACGGTGATGGGAACGCTTTCCATGCTGAACCTTTTGATCTTCAGCTTCTGGGAAAGGCCGGCGTCCAGCCAGCTGACCATGCCGTTCTCCTCCTCGCCTTTCTCCCTGATCTCGGAAATGGTGGAGGCGAAGGCCTCGAGATGCCCAACGCGCACGGCAAGGTCCCTTGCCAGGCCGGGAAGCTCGTCGTGCCCTTCCGCGATTTTATCTTCCAGGATCTCGAAGATGCCCTTGAAGAGCGCCGCACCCTGCGTCAGCGTCGCTTCCAGATTTTTCAAGTGTTCGCAGATGTCCTCCCACTCGGCGGTAGCCCTGTGCTCTTTGGTCAGGCGGTACGGCAGGAAATCCTGCCCCCCCAGTTTTGCCTTGGCGTCGAGTTTCATTAGGATGTCGCAGATGTCGTCGCACTCGCCGAGAGCTTCTTCGTGCAATGTCGGCAGTCCGTCGTCAACGAGCGTTTTGATCTGCTCCAGGATCGTCTCCTGATCTTTTTTGAAGCGCTCGGGATTCTTCTTGACAAAATTGGCCAGCGTTATCAAAGCGCCGGTCTGCTTGTGTCCGCTCGAACGGTAGATGGCGTTGAGAGCAGTCAGGATGTCGTAGCGAGATACTTCCATGCCGAAATGACTGGAAGCCGAATCCTCAAGATTGTGGGCTTCGTCAATGACGACCGCGCCGTAGTCCGGAAGAATGCCCGTGGCGTTGCCTTCCTCCCTGATGGCTATGTCGGAAAAGAGCAGCGCGTGGTTCGTTATGATAACGTTGGCTTCCTCGGCTTTCCTTCTGGCTTTCACCACGAAGCAGCTCTTGAAGAAGGGGCAGGCGCTTTTTATGCAGGTCTCCCTTGAGGAGGATATTTTCTCCCAATGTTTGTTTTCGGGATACTCGGCCGGCTCGCTCCTGTCCCCTGTCTCGGAACCGACGGCCCATTTCGCCAAAGACTCCAGCCGCTCCTGGTCCTCGTCGGCTATTAGCTCGGGATTCTTCAAGATAGTGTTGGCTTTCCTAAGGCAGGCGTAATTGGACCTTCCCTTCACAAGCACGGCCTTCGCCTCTTGCGAGAAAAGATCCTTGACGATCGGGAAATCTTTCTTGTAGAGCTGCTCCTGCAGGTTTATGGTGTGCGTCGCAATGACGATCTTCTCATTGTTAAGCAAAGACCAGGCGATGGCGGGAAGAAGATACGCTATGGTCTTGCCTGTTCCCGTCCCCGCTTCCGCCACGCAGAGATCGCCGTCGTTGAAAGCTTTCGCCACCTGGCCAAGCATGGCTTTCTGCTCGGGGCGCTCCTCGTAATTCTTGAAGTGCTGGCTTAAGCGCGAGCCTTTGTCAAGCTGGCTTACGATCTTGTCCGTAGGCAGGAGCGTAAGCTTTTTCATCGGCCCGGTCTCGACCAGAACGTAGGAGATCCTCACGTCGTTGTCCACGATCATGCTGCCGATTCCGCGCAAGCCTAGCTGGCTTGCGATGCCTACGTCCGCGTCGCTGGGCCTGATGTTTTCCTTTGCCGATACCATGCGCGACGGCGGATGATTGTGTATGGCGTAGTCCCCGCTCTTGCAGCGCTGCATCACGGCCGCGACCATGTGGTCGTTGCCGCGGGCGATAATTTCTATTTCGCAGATAAGGCCGTCCTCCGAAAGGATACCGCGGGCAAAAACTTCGTTGCCTTTGGCCTCCTCAATGGCGGCTTTCAATTTCCTTGCCGCCGCGGGCGTGAAGTGTGAATCGTATATCTCCATACATCAAGGATTATAGCATAAAAAAGGCCCTCCCGCTTTCGCCTTGAAAGGTATGCTCCCCTTGCCATTTTTTGGAAATACTGCTAGAATAGCCGACGTTTTAATTTTTGTTCAAGGGGGGAAGGGAAACAGGTTCCTTTTTTCCCTGGACGCGCACCTTAAACTTTCCAAAATAGGTAAGGAAAAATATGCCTACCAAAATTTTTGTGGGCAACATGCCCTACGCGATGACCAAAGAGGATCTTAACAAACTGTTCTCAACAATCGGAACAGTAGTCTCCGCTTCGGTCATCTTTGATCGTGAAACGAGACGCAGCCGCGGTTTCGGTTTCGTAGAAATGAGCACCGACGAAGAGACCAAGGAAGCCATCGAGGCTTTCCATGAGGCGGAAGTCGGCGGAAGGAAACTGATCGTTTCCGAAGCTCGTGAAAAAAAGGTCGAGCCGAAAGAAGAATAATATTTCCCCTTGCCTAAGAAAAAGGCCCCGGACACCCGGGGCCTTTTTTTATTCCTTTCCTATTCTTTCGTGATCTCCAGACCGAGGCGGTCGTACATGAAGGCGCCTTCCCTCGCGTACTGCCTGACTCTGGAATCGAAGTCCACGGAGGAGCCGTGGCCGGCGTCGGGATAGACGACCGGGAAGATCGGGCCGCCCGTCGAGTCAGCCTGCAGCTTCGCACCCATCTTCCTGACGTGCATGGGATCGACTCTGGCGTCGTTCTCGCCGCCTGTGATGAGCATATCGGGGTACTTCACGCCTTTTTTAATATTCTGATAGGGGGAGTACTTCAGGAGGTACTCAAACTGATCCTTGAAGTCGGAGGTGCCGTACTCCTCGCTCCAGATGTTGGCGATCCTGAACTTGTGGTACTTCACCATGTCCAGAAGCGGAACTCCGCACCTGACGGCCTTGTAGAGGTCGGGGCGCTGGACGGCGCAGGCGCCGACTAAAAGCCCGCCGTTTGAGCCGCCGGAGATCCCGAGTTTTTCCTTCGATGTGTAGCCTTCTTTGATGAGATATTCCGCCGCTGCGATGAAGTCGTCAAAGACGTTCTGCTTATTCTCGCGCATGCCGGCTTTGTGCCATTCCTCACCGAATTCGCCGCCGCCCCTTAAGTTCGCGATGGCGAAGACGCCGCCCTGCTTCACCCAGAGCGAATTGTAGCCGATAAAGCCCGGCATGAGGGAGACGTTGAAACCGCCGTAGCCGTCCAATATGCAGGGGCAGCTGCCGTCCCTGGGACGATCCTTGGGATAGACGATCGTCATAGGTATCTTGGTTCCGTCCTTGGAAGGATAGAAGACCTGCGTCACGCAGCAGTTGTCAAGGTCGTATTTCACCGGGAATTCCTTAATGACGGTGAGCTTGTCCTCACTGACGTTGTAGCTGTAGGTCGTGCCGGGGATCAGGTAACTAGAGCAGGAAACTTTGACGGGGCCCTTGTGCCAGTAGCCGTAAACGCTGGCGGAGCAGGGGCTCGCCGGCAGCGTCATGTCTTTCACATACGTGCCGTCGATGTCGTAGATCTTGATCTTGTTGTCGATGCCGTGCAGATACTCGGCGTAAACTTCCCCGTCGATGAAGGAGAGCGAATCTAGCCTGTCCTCGCTTTCCGGCAGGAAGACTTTCCACTTCTCGAAGCCCGGATCACTTGCGTCTGCGACATAGACCATGAACTTCGGCGCATTGAGGTTCGTCCTGATGAAGAGCTTGTCGTCGATTATGGTGACGTCGAAGTTGGCTTCCTTGCCGACCACGACGGGAACGAGCTCGGCGCCCTCGATGTTGCGCTTCAGCCAGATGTCGGCTGAGCCGAAATTGCCCCTGTAATAGAGCATGTATTTCTCGTCGTCGGAGAGATCGACGCCGTGCCACTTTTCCCTTTCCGTTTCTGAGTTGAAGATAAGCTGGTCCTCTTCCGCGCTCGTTCCGAGTTTGTGGAAATAGACGGCGTGCCAGTAGAATTCCTCGCCCTCGGGGACGGTGCCCTTCAGGGGTTTGCAGGAATAGTAGAAGCCAGAGTTGTCCTTTTTCCAGCAAGAAACGCCCTGCTTCCATCCGCGCACGCGGTCAGATAATTCTATCTCGTTCTCCACGTCCAGAACATGGATAATTGGATTCTCATCGCCGGCGTGTCCTATGCCGTAGGCGATGTAGCGGCCGTCGCGGGAACGCGAGGCGAAGGCGAGATAATCGTCCTTGTCCCACTTGTTCGGGTCAAGCACTACCTTTTCCGGAGCATCGGCATTCTCCTTCGTCATGAGGATCCACTTGGTGTCGTCCACGCCCTTTTTGCTGAAGTACAAACGCTTGCCGTCGTAAACTTCCGTCGGCACGGTCTGGTCGGCGTAACGCCAGAGTCTTTTCAGCTCTTTGGTGAGGTATTCGGTCGCGGGAAGCTTGTCGGCGTATTCGTAGAAACGTTCGTTCTGGGCTTTCGTCCATTCCTGCACGTCGGCTCTCGTGTTGTCCTCCATCCAGGCATAGTCGTCAATTATGGTGACGCCGTGATAGACGTTCGTCTCGGGGATGACTTTGGTTGGGGGAGCCGGCGGGATGCCTTCAACTTTTTCAGACGCTAAAAACGTTCCCGAAAATTCGGGAACGCAGCCGGAAATGAAAACTATCGAAAACAGAGCCAAAAAAACGTTGCTTCTCATTTACTCTCCTCATCTTTCCTTAAGCGGGCTTCTTCCTCGCCCACCGCGCTGTAAATATCCTTGTTCAATCTTTCCGAAATGTCCCTGATCGACGTGCAGACTCCCTGGACGTACGAATCGGCGTCGCCGCTTGCGCAGTCGCTTTCAGCCGTGTAGCGCTTCTGCAGTATGACTCTCGAAGCGTTGGCTCCGCGGTCCAGCCTCGTCAGCATGAACATCATGACAGCGTGCGCCTTGGCCTTCGTGCCCAAGAGTTCCCTGCTCTCATAGACTTCGACCAGAGTTCCCTGGAGAGAATAGTCCGGCAAGACTCCAGAAGTCCTGGTAGTCAGGTTCTTGAAGACGCCGCCGTCCTCAAGGTCCCTTTGCAGCATCGAGAAGATCAGTTCATCCGGGGAAGATAGCCATTCGTCATATTTGTATACGCCGCCGCTCTTGTCGCTGTTCATGTAAATAAGCGTGCTGCGGTCGTAGGCGGAGTTCACCGTCAGCCTTCTGAAGGACAGGGCAAGATCAAAAGGCTTGCTGCAAACCTTTTCGATCTCGGGATATTCGATCTGGTAATAATTTACGGTTATCGCTTCCCTTTTGAAGATGCCGCTGAGGCAGCCAGTCAATGTGAGAGCGGCCGCAAGCAAAATTATGGTTCTTTTCATTTATCCTTCTCCTTGTCTATGCCGAACAGCGTCTGCCCCGGCCTGGAGCGCAAAGCTTCCGTGAAAGCCCTGATGTTGACGGCCGAACGCTGCACTTCGTTCATGAGATCCTCGACTTCCTCGCTCGTCATGTTTACGAGCATATTGGCGTGCACTATGAGCTTTTGCAGCGAATCGGCGAAAGCCTTGATATCCTCGGGCGTTATGACCTTCACCATCTTGTTGACGTTCTCCGTCGTGTCTGTAATGTTCAAAACGATGTTGGATATCGCCTCGTCGTTCAAATTGACCTGCAGCGCGTCGGAGACGTTCCTGAAATTCACGACCGCCTGGTTCAGATTCGTGTAAAGCAAAGCCACGTTGTCCCTTGTTACGGAAACTCTCAGGGAAGCGGAGATCTCCCTGATATTCTCAGACGTCACCGTTATGTTGGAGACCAAGGGCGCAAGATTGTTGTGCCCTAAAACTTTCTGGACGCCGTCTAAGATGTTCGTGATCGAAGTGGAAATAGACTTGACGTTCAGATCATCCAGGAATTTCGTCAGCTGGTAGAAAATGTCCTCCGCGGAGACCGTGTGGTACGTGCCAACTACGGGATACTCCGGCTCGAAGGGGAATTTTGTGTTCGGCTTGGGACGGTCGCCGATCATCTCGATCTCAAGGTACTTGATGCCGGTCAAAAGGTTTCCCGTGATGTGGATGTACATGCTGTCAGTTTCCACAGTGAAACCGCTTTGCGGCGTGATCTCGAAGAAGATCTCGGCGAGTTCCCCGTCAGGCGCGATGCCGATATGATTGACGCTGCCGACGGTGATGCCGCGGAACCTGACGGGAGAGCTTACAGTCAGTCCCTGAACGCTCTCGCTGAAATAGCAGGAGTACGTCCTGGGCGAGCCGCCCCAGGAGATATGGCTCCAGATCAAAAGGGCCACTATTATCAGCGCGAAGCCGACGCAGACGAATATCCCCACCCTTGTTTTATGAAGTTCAGTTGCCATAAAGATTTAGAAGGCTTGATTATAGTGGGGATTATAGCAAATTGTCCCCTTTTGAGCAAGGCTTTTTCGCGACAAAATTGATCTTCGCTTTCCTGGCCTGGCTGTGCTGGATCTTCCTTTCGATGCGGTAAAGTTTGCCGTCTTTTCTGAAAAGCGCGCCGGTCTGCATGAAATAGAATGAGGTGTTGGTCTCGATGCACTGCCTTCTCAGGTCCAGCACCCAATCATAATCGCAGACTCTCGCCATGCTCCCCGACTCCCCCGCCGCCGTTACGTTCGTGACGTCGGGAACCAGATATTTCTTAAGATCGATCCGCTCCAACAGCGGCGAGCAGACGATAGACCTGCAGCGAAGCGGCGCCTTAAGGTAGATGGGCAGCCTGTAGTCCGCCATGGCCTGATTCTCGACCGTGCAGGCGATGCTGACGTTAGGGTACCCAAATTCCCCCCAGTCCGGCGGCAGGCAGGATTCCATCCGGTCTATTCTTTTCGTGATGAAAAAGAAAGAGAGGTCGCTCCTTATTTTCATCATCTCCCAGGCCTCGGCGCGCCAAGGATCGGCGTCCTCCACGAAAAAGTCCGAAGTGAAGCAGGTGTCGACTTCGGAGCCTTGGGGGATCTTGTAGGCACCGGAGCGGTCCCGCCTCATCGGGAGATAGAAATCCCTTGTCTTTGCGACCACGTTGGCGTTCCTTGAGCAGGAGGCGTCCCTGCGGTAAACGTAGCAGTGGGCGCATCCGGCAGACAATTTATGGCAGCCGTGCCAGGGATTCCAGATAATGCTTTTCATGCCAATATTATACCAAGTCGCGCAAGATTGCCCGTTTGCCAAAAAAAAGCCCTTCTGCTATAATCAAAAAAATCCTAAGGAATTCAATTATGCTGATAGCTGACAAAGAAAAATTCGCCGCTACTCTCTCCGAGATGGCGGACAAAATAGCGACGCTCCCCTTGGAGGACACGATCCTCGTCGGGATCCAGCGCCGCGGCGTCTATCTTTCGCAAAGACTGGCCAAGCTCATCGAAGAGAAGACCGGGAAGAAAGTAGGCCTGGGCATCCTGGACATCACCTTCTACAGGGACGACCTTAGCAAGATCGCCTTAAGGCCGGTCGTTCGGAGCACCGATCTTCCGGAAGACATCAACGACAAAATAATCGTTTTAGTTGACGACGTCCTCTACACGGGACGCACCATCAGAGCCGCCCTTGACGCCCTGGCCGACAACGGCCGCGCGAAAATGATCAAGCTCGCAGTGATGGTGGACCGCGGCTGGCGCGAGCTTCCGATCCAGGCGGATTACGTCGGGCTCTCGGTCGAAACGAAAATTGAGGAGAAAATAAGCGTCAAAGCGGAAGAACTTGACGGCGAAGACCTCGTTGAGGTCGTCAAAAAATGACTTGGCGAAAGCCAGGTCATTTTTTTTGCAGGAAAATAAAATTAAGGAGCATATATGCCATGGACTAAAAAAGATCTCTTGGGGTTGGAAAAGCTGACAGCCGAGGAGATCACCATCATTCTGGACACGGCCAAGGCCTTCTCCCAGATCGCCACCCGCTCGATCAAGAAGGTGCCGGCATTGCAGGGCAAGACCGTAGTCAACCTCTTCTTTGAGCCAAGTACCAGGACAAGAGTGTCCTTCGAAGTCGCGGAGAAAAGGCTTTCCGCCGACATCGTGAACGTCAACATCGCCGCCTCCAGCGTAACGAAGGGAGAAACGCTCCTGGACACGGTGAAAAACCTCTGCGCCTACCGCATCGACGCCATCGTCGTGAGGCACTCCTGCGCCGGCGTCCCCCACTACCTGGCGGAAAACATCGAGCCCAGTATCGTCAACGCCGGCGACGGCATGCACGAGCATCCGACGCAGGCTCTGCTCGACATCTACACGCTTAGGGAAAAGTTCGGCGACCTCAAAGGGCTGAAAGTCGCGATCGTCGGCGACATCAGCCACTCTAGAGTCGCCAGATCCAACATCTGGGGCTTGCAGAAGCTCGGAGCGAAAGTGACGGTCGTCGGGCCCTCCACCCTGATGCCGAGGGAAATAGAAAAGATGGGCGACGGCGTGGAAGTTTCCTACGACCTCCCGGCCACGCTCAAAAAAGTGGACGCCGTCAACATGCTGAGAATACAGAGGGAAAGGGAGCAGCAGGTGCAGTTCCCGAGCCTGAGGGAATACGCCCGCTACTTCGGACTAAGCACCAAACTGATAAACCAGACTCCGGAAAGCCTCATCGTCATGCACCCGGGGCCCATCAACCGCGGCGTGGAATTATCCGGCACCGTGGCGGACGGCCCGAGAAGCGTCATCCTTCAGCAGGTAACCAACGGATTGGCGGTCAGGATGGCCGTCCTCTTCCTGGTGACCGGCGGCACCAAGATCAGCGAGGAATAAAGTTATGAAGACTTTGATAATAAACGGAACGATAGTGGATCCCAGCCAGCAGCTTTTAGGCAAGGGCTGGCTTTTGATTGAAGGCGACTTGATAAAGGAATGCGCTTTGGGCGAAGCGCCCAAGAGTTCCGAAGACGTCAACGTGATCGACGCCAAGGGCGCCTATGTCACGCCTGGCTTCATCGACCTGCACGTGCACTTGAGGGAACCGGGCCAGGAAAGCAAGGAGACAATTGAAAGCGGCAGCAACGCGGCCGTGGCCGGCGGCTTCTCGACCATCGTCTGCATGCCGAACACCATCCCGCCCATCGACCACGTGTCGCTGGTGAAATTCATCCTCCTGGAAGGGAAACGCGTGGGCAAAGCCAACGTCCTCCCCACCGGCACCATCTCCAAAGGAAGGCTTGGCGAAGAGCTCTCCGAGATCGGCGAAATGTACAAAGCCGGCATCGTCGCCATCACCGACGACGGCAGCCCGGTCATGAACTCCTTTCTGATGTCCCGCGCCTCGGAATACGCCAAGATGTTCGACCTTCTGGTCATGGACCACTGCGAGGACATCAACTTCAAAGGCTCCATGAACGAAGGCTTCTACTCCACTAAGCTGGGATTACGAGGCACGCCCTCCATTTCCGAAGAGATCATGCTGATGCGCGACATCATGGTCGCGGGCTACACCGGCGGCAGGATCCATCTGCAGCACGTCTCCACGGGACTGGGCATCTACATGGTGAGGGATGCCAAGAAGCGCGGCGTAAAGGTGACCTGCGAAGTCACGCCGCACCACATGTCGCTTACCGACGCCGACCTTGAAACTTACGACACCAACTTCAAGATGAGCCCGCCCTTGAGGACGGAAGAAGACCGCAAAAAACTGATAGAAGGCCTTATGGACGGAACGGTGGACTGCATCGCGACCGACCACGCCCCCCACACTTACACCAACAAGGACGTGGAGTTCGACAACGCCCCCAACGGCATCATAGGCATGGAAACGGCCCTGCCCGTCTCCTACACCACGCTGGTAAAGGAAAACAAAATGCCTGTGATGCGCCTAGTGGAGCTTATGTCCACCAACCCGGCAAAGATACTAAGGCTCCCATCGAAAGGCACCTTAAAAGCGGGCTCAGACGCCGACGTGACCGTCTGGACGGCTGACAAGGAATACAAGATCGACACCGCGACCTTCAAGTCAAGAGCGCGCAACTGCCCCTTCCAGGGAAAGTCAGTCTTCGGCCAGGTCCTTTTGACGATAGTCGGCGGCGACGTCAAATACAAAAGATAAATTTCAGGCTTTTTTGCCGTGGCGGAGCTGGTCTTCCAGCTCCTTTATCTCGGCTTTCAGCTTGGCATTCGAGTTCTTATAAAGAGAGAGCCTTATTACGTCGCCTTCTTTGGCGTCGGGAGCGAGGACCTTAGGTATGTTTACCATACTCTGGTTGGGCATTTCCGCCACGATGAAGTCTTCCTCTATCCTGTCAACGATTAGCCGCATGATTCCTCCTTATTTCGCCGTCTTCACATCGAAATCAAGTCCGTCTGTTATGAAAGTCAAAGACCCTTCCTCGTCGGTCCTGTAGATGGCGCCGCACCACTTCAAGAGCCTCTTCATAAGGGAGGGATGAGGATGGTGGTAGGGATTGTCCTCACCCAGGGATATGAAAGCGACTTCCGGTTCAACGATCCTCAGAAAGCTTTCCGTTGAGGAAGTCTTGGAGCCGTGGTGCCCGACTTTCAAGAATGTCACGCGCCGCATCTCATCCTTATAATCCCTTATCATTTCGGATTCCGACTCCGCTTCGGCGTCGCCCGTCAAAAGCAGCTTGTGCTCTCCGTACTTGACGAGCAGCACGATGCTCGCGTTGTTTAGGCTCTCGTAAGCGTGCGGCTGCGGCGCCAGAACGCGGATATAATAGACCGCGTTGCTCAAAATGTAATCGCCTGCGCAGGCGTCCTCCACCGAGACGCCTTTTTTTACCAGCGCTTTCAAAAAGTTTTTATAGGTGCTGGTCGCAGCCGAGGCGCCGGTCGATTCGCTGGGAAAATAAGCGGTGTCGGTATTGACGACTTTCAGTATCTCCTTGAAGCCGCCGATGTGGTCGGCGTGGGGATGCGTGGCAACGAGGCAGAATAGATTAGTCAATCCGTTAGCGGAAAGCCAATTCCCCACTTTCGGCCCGGCGTCCTTGTCGCCAAAGTCTATTAGGATCAATTTCCCGTCCGGCAGTTCCAAGAGTCCGCAGTCCCCCTGGCCGACGTCCAGCAAATGAAAGGAAAGCTTGTCAAGATCAGCATTCAGGCTGCGGCTTTCTGAAGCGTACTCGTCCGGCAGATCATAGCTGTTCTGTCCCCCATTGCCTTTCTTGGCGCCGAGCGCGTTGGCGATGAACGCGAAGACCAAGAAGATGACCGCCGCCATTATTACGGCGACGAGCCAACTTGGTATTTTTCTGGGAACTGACCTGCTCATATTTTACCTTGTCTCTATTATAGCAACATCGTCCACTTAAATTAATAGCGCAAGTGCGCAAAAAAAAGCGCGCCTCAAAAGAGGCGCGCTTTATAGTTCATCGAATCAACGCTTACTTCCTGCGAAGCATAGCGAGAGCCAGAGCGATGATCGCCAAACCGAAGATCGGCTCGGGGATGAAGGCCCAACCCACGTAGCGTTCACCGTACTGCGTCTCAGGATCGGTCTTGAACCAGGTGCCCTGGACGAAGTTCGGCACTTCGTTGGTGTAGTCCGTGAAGTCGATCTGGTAGAAGATGTCGTCCAGTTCGTAGGTCACGCCGGTGTCGTAGTAGTTGGCGCCGCCGGGACCGCCGATGTCGTAGAACTGGTTGTACTGGGACAACACAGCGTAATCATCGTGCCCGTTGATAATAACGGCCGGGCCGGTAATGAAAGCGCAGGCCCATATCGGTTCATGCTCGAAATCCTGATCCGGGATCTCGGCGAAGATGTTCGAGGTGCAGATCTGAGCGGCGCCATACCAACCGTCTGAGAAGTTGGAGCTGATGGCGGTGCAGTAGCCGCCGTCGCAGTGCTGCTTCGTGAAGGTATTGGCGGTGATAAAGACGAAGTTGGTGTTCGCCTTGTTGTCACGTTCGGGATACCCGTTATGATAGATGCCTCTGGTAAAGCCCTGGAAGAGGTTGTTGTTGATCGTCAGATCGTCCTCACCTATCAAGCCGTTGTAGGTGATACCGCAATACCAGAAGTGTTCCCAGTTGGTATATTCATTGGAAGTCACGTTGAAGATCTCTCCATCGAACATACCGTAGAAGTAGTTGTTGTCGATCTGGACGCCGTTGGCGCCGTTGATGCCGATCAGTTCCGTCATATTGGGAAGGCTGGCGCCGACACCAGTAGTGTAAAGGTTGGTGTCGGGCTTAGAGCCGTCGATGACGAAGTTGCTGAAGCGGACGTGATTCACGTTCTCCATCTTGATGAAGGGCGTGTCGTCCCAGACGTCGCCGCCGGTGCCTTTGTGCCACTTCTTGTCGCCGGGAGTAAGGAGCGGACGGTCGATCTCATAGAGGAACTGTCCTTCCACAGACACGGGGCGGTCGGTTGTTTCGCCTTTCACCCAGAGGTAAGACTTCTTGGAGAGATCCAAGGTCCAATCCGTGGCGCTCTGAGAATCTCCGGCGTAAACGCCGATTCCGACGGAAAGCGTGATCGGGCCTTCCTCGGCTGAGCCGCTGGGCACGGCCTCGAAAGCGTAGGCCAGAGTCTTCCAAGCGGTCTCGGGAGAAGTGCCTTCGTTGTCGTCGTTGCCTTCAGGGCTCACGTAGTAAGTGTTAGCGTAGTTGCTGACCGTGAAGGTCTCGCTGCTGCCGTCGTAGGAATTGTATTCCATCGTGTAAACGACCTTGCCTGGGCGCGGGCAGCTGTCGCTGATCGTGTAGTCGAAGGACTTAGTGGCGCCAGGCTGGATCTCACCGTTGGCGGGGCTTATGGTCGCGCCTTCCGTGTCGCTGGTAAACGTAAAGACCAGATTGACGGAACCTTCGTTCGTTACCTCGAAGGATTTGGTCGTGGGATTCAAGGTGATGTCCTTGGTCTTGCTGAAGACAGCGATCGGCCTGGGCGTATCCGCCGAGACGTTGATGGTCATGGACTGCTCGCCCCAGGAAAGAACAACTTGTCCGCTGACCGGACCCTGAACTTTTTCACGATCAATGGTCAGGGTTTTCTTGACTTCGGAACTTGGGGCAACCGTAACAGTCTCGTCCAGAGCAAGCCATTCCTCTGTGCATTTGACGCTAACTTCAATGGCATTAGCGGAAATATTGTAAAGAGTTACCTCCGCACTGTCTTCCGTCTGACCGTAGTCGATGGTGGAAGGAGAGACATAGAGATCCTGCGTGGGCATCTCGCCGATCCAGAAACGGCTGCCGGCCACGTTCTTGCCGGTTACCGGGTCGTTGCTCATCATGGAGCCGCCGAACAAAAGTTTGCCGTCTTCGGTTACGGCGCAAGCCGCATGATAGGCGGCCACGGGCAGCTTGGTGGTGTGGACCACAACTGATTTCAGGACGGTGTTGACGATCTGGAAAGTGTCCAGGGGAACCAGAGCGCCGTCCTCATCTTTGGTGCGGCCGCCGATGGCGTAGATGACGCCGTTGTAGCTGACCACGGCCGGATCGCGCACCGGGATCTGCAGTTCCAGATCGCTGTCAACGAGTTCATACTTGTTGGTCGCGGTCTCCATAACTCGGATCTTGGTGGAGACGGAACTGTCGCCCAAAATGTAGATCTTGGAGCCCCAAGTGGAGATGCCGAAATACATCAGGTTATCGGGATAAACTTTTTCGTATTCACTCCACTGGTCGGTCTTGGTGTTGTAGGTCTGCAGGCACATGCCGTTGTCGCCCCAGAAACCGCCGCCCAAAACATAGGCGATGCCGTCGATGCAGACCGCGCCGCCGCCGTACTGGGCCACATAGCCGCCGCTTGGGAAACTGTTGGCGCCGCTTGATCCGGTCCAGGCGCCGTAAGGGCTGTCGGGATCGTTTTCAGGCTTCCTGCTGGGATTGTAGATGCTGAAGGTGCCGTCCCAGGATGGGTAGCCGCCGTGCATGAAGAAACTGGGCGTTCCGGATTCGTCGAAGTCCCAAAGGAAAGCCTGGTTGGCGCCGCAATAGACGCCGTCGCCGGCAACCGCTTCCTGAACCACCCATTCGTTTTCAGAAACGCGGGCCGGGCATTTGCCAGCTTCCATATTGACGTAAGTCGGAGGTCCGCTGCCATCCCACTTGGAGGAATCCCAGGTGTCGCTTGCCACGTCGTAGATGCTGAACTGGACGCTGCGGTTGTAAGAGAAAGCCTCGCCGAAGGTGTTGCTGGGCCAGCTGTAGCCGGGGTCGTTAAGATCGCCGCTGCCTTTGGTGCCGTCTTTCTTGTAGTTCACCCAGTCCTTCATGTTGGAAAAATACAGACCAAGACCGGAGAGGCCGATGTTGCAGCACTGACCGGAAGCGATCATGTATTTGCCGTTAAGATAAGCGCCGGCGCCCATGAAAGTCGGCCAGTAGCCGGTCACTTCCTTGAAGGGGTCGTCGGTGGCCACGAACTGGACGTTGGTAGTGACGAGCTCGGCCTTTCTCCAAGACGACCTGTTGAAGAGTTCGACCGTTCTGTTGGTCGGGCAGGGCACTGCGGTGTCGTGATACCATTCAGACTTGTCTTCGCGGGCTGACGGTCTGGAAGCATCGTAGTATCTGAAGGGCCACCAGGAGGGGTTCTGGGCTCTCTCTGTCCAGATGTTTTCATCAGCTGCCATGAGCTGAGAAACAAAGGCGAAAGCCAGAAGGAAAAGCATGAAGCGTTTCATTTAGCGCATCCTTGTTGTTGGTTAAAAATATAAATTTCTCTACGTTTTTATTATAGCAAAATAAGCGCGCCCC
>JAFYIM010000531.1 GCA_017538635.1 bacterium | reverse complement strand
GGTCCTTGGCTGCGGAAGCAAGATAGCTAAGGCTTTGGCGTTGTAAAAATTGTGCGCCGTGTAGTGGCCCGTTATACCTTCATTGTCGTAGGGCCCCATCTTGGGCATCAGCTTCAAAGGATCGTTGGCGATGATGTTGGTGGTGTAGGTGTAGTTGCTCAAAAGGTGCGGCCACACCTGCTTCAGGAAGTCCATGTCCTTGGTCTTCTGGTACCACATCAGAATGGCGTACGAACAGATGTTCTCCTGGTCGTTGTAGAAGCGGCCGCTGTCCTCCTGCTGGCGGATGTACTGATCGACGACCTTCCTGCCTTCGTCGGGCATGCCGGCATAGTACCAGCCCCAGCTGAAGTACATCATATCCCGGGGCACGAACATGTAGTACTGCATCTCGTTGACGCCTTGGTAATAGGTACCGTCACCCTGGTCGTCCCTAGAGATGGCCATATTGATAAGGGAGGTGTAGAAAGCGTTCTGGACTTTCTTTTCCGGGATCTTCAGTTCTACGGCCTTATTCAGAAGCTTGTCCCAGTCTTCCTTCACTTCCGCAAGCTTCTTATCGAAGACCGCGGGATCGAGGTAAGCCTCCAATTCCGCCGTTTCGTTGGTGGAAGTGGGAACGTTGGGGAAAAGGAAAGTCAAGCTCTTCGTTTCCTTCGGCTGAAGATCAATTTCGTAACGCGCAGGGCACCATGGGGCTGTTTCCGTAACGGCCAGCTCATAGCCTCGGAAGGCGCCGTTGTAGGGATTGTCTATGGTGGCGGAGATGCTTCTCTTTGGATCATCCTGGTAGAGAGCTATGATCAGATCGTCCCTTAAGGAAGCGTTGCCCCTGAATTCATAAAGGGAGCCGCGGCTGAAGGGGAAGCTGTTGTTGATGTCGATTCGCCTGGTGACGCCTTTGTAGCGCGTTCCCACGCCGAAATAGGCGGTGTTCTCGGAGTCCTTGGTATTCTCCAGGTCCACTTTCACAAAAGCGTACAGAGGGCTTCTGGGGACTTCCCTTTCCTTTGTGAAGGCGAACATCTTGAAATTATATTTCACGCCGAGCTTTTCAAGACTGTAGCTCAGGATCGGGTAAACGTCGTCCTCGAAAACGCGGTTGCGGTTGTGCGTCGGTTCATACTCCGGGCCGTACATGAACATCAGTTCCGCCGCTCTGCTGTAAAGATACCCTTCAGCTGTGACCATGAAGGCGTAGGGCGCGTCCCAAACTCCCAGCTGGTCAGTCGGGCGGCTGTAGTAGCAGAAAGGCTTCGCCTCGTCTATTTCAGGCGACGCCATGGGAAAATTGTAGGCGGCCAGGGCCGAAATTGAAACAAAGCAGAGCGTAATTGCGAGCAGATGTTTTTTCATGTGTCCTTAAGGTTTATTTATTGATTTGTAATTTTTCTTTGGCAGCGTTCAAGACCATATCGACGCTAACGGCTTTCATGCAGCGGTGGTCGCTCTCGCAAGTCCTCCGGCAGCGCTTATGGCAATCGTGTTCGCCTCTTAGGAGAACGTTGTTTGTTCCCAGCGGAGCGGTCCTCAGCCAGTTGGTGGGTCCGAAAATGGCCACGACCGGCGTTTTCACGACCGCACCCAGGTGCATGGTGCCGGTGTCGTTGGTTATCAATACTTTCGCTTTTTCCAAAACGGCCGCCAGCTGAAAGAGCGTCGTCTTTCCCGAGAGGTCCTGGCAGAAAGACTCAAGGCTTTCCTCCTCCTGCACCTGACGCGCTATTTCTGAGCAGACGGGGCTGTCCCCTTTCCCGCCCACGATGTAGCAATTAAGGCCGGTCTCTCTGTGAAGCTTCTTTATGGTCTCTACGTAGTTTTCGGCTAGCCAGCATTTGGCGGTGCCGTAATTGGCGCCCGGACAGACGACGAAATAGTTTTCCCTCAATCCCGCCGCATACTCTTTGGCTTCCTCAGGGATTTTGATATCGGCATCCAGGGTGTGGTCGACAGTATGGTGCACGAGCTTCTCAACAAGGTAAAGCTGGCAGTGCGGCTGCTGCTCGCCGTCCAGGTGATGCGGGAAGGGTACTTTGCGATTGAGAAGCATTCCGCGGTGATACGTTCCCCAGCCCATGCGGCGCTTTATCCTGGCTAAGAACGGGACGAGAGCGGCGTCGAAAGAATTCGGCAGAATAAGCGCCAGGTCAAAGTTCATGGGCTTAAGGGCCTGACCCAGATCCCAACGGTCGTCAAGGCCTTTTAAGCCTTTGCCTATTTCGAAAGGAAGAACTTCGTCGATGTATGGGCACATCCGCCAGACATCCGCTACTGACTTTTTGGCCAGGACGGTAATGTGCGCGTTGGGGCGGAACCTTCTCAACTCCCTCATTGCCGGCATCGCAAGCACGCAGTCGCCGAGCCAGTTCGGAGACCTAACCAGGATCTTGTAGGGAGTGAAATCCGCCATCATTGCTCCTTGAATTCCGGATGGAGTTCAGTATAGCTCTTGCGCCACTTGCGGTGGGCCCAGAGGTAGTTTTCAGGCGCCCTTCTGATCTCCTGCTCTAAGCAGGACATCGCGCGCTGCGTCGCTTCCCTGATGTCCTTTTCGGCGTCGTCAGTCTCAGCGACGAAGAAAGGCTCGTAAACGTAAGCCTGGAAATGGTGGTCGGGCAGTTCCCGGCAGAAGGCCGGAACTATCGGGCAGTGCGTCATTCTCGCAAGGGCCGCCGCGGCGCCGGTGGTGGAGCATACTCTGCCCATGAAGACCGTGGGCACGCCGCCCTTGCCGGCGTACTGGTCGGCCACCAGCCCGATCTCTCCGCCTTTCCTCAAGGCCCTGATGAGCGGGCGCAGGGCGTCCTTTTTGCTGACGAGTTTAAGGCCGATCTTGACCCTGATAGCGGCGATATGCCTGTAGATGAGCTTGTTGCGGAAGGGGCGTCCGACGGCCGTAAAGTCGCCGCCCAGAAGCGTGCTGGTCCAGCTCTGCGTTTCCCAGTTGCCGTAGTGCGCCGTGAAATAAACTAGTCCTCCGCTGCCCATGGCGTGGGCTTTGGCAACGCGGTCAACGTGCATGCACTCGAAGCCGCTGGGGATTCTCTTGATGAGCCGCGGCATAATAAGAACGCCAATGGCCACGCGCATAAGATTCCTGAAACTGGCCTTGGCAATACGCCTCACTTCCTCTTTGCTCTTTTCCGGGAAAGCATGCCTTATGTTGTCTATGGCTATGGAACGCTTTTTAACGCCGAGGAAATAGGCTATGTTGCCAAGAATATCCGCCGCCCTGTAACAATTGTCTATGCTTATTTTCGAGCAGACGTATTTAAGCATGAGGAAAATGGAATAACCTATGAGCCCGACGACGTAAGCCGTCTCGATAACAACGATGATCCAGCCAAGGACTCCCGTAGCCACGAACTTCTCGCCCAGGAGCCACTGCAGACCGGTCGCGGCGGCGGCTTCCTTATCGTAGGGCCAGATGCGCCCTGTCACCTTGATGGTGAAGACCCAGCCGCAGTGCGTGGCGATGGCAGGCCACAAAGAGCCTGTCTTCATGGTGAGCCCGCAAAGCATAAGGGAACAGACGAAAAGCCCGATGAAGCCTGGAATAACGACCTGCCAGTCGCAGATGGGCTTCAAAAAGAGCGCCATGTGATAGAAGCCGGCCAGAGGATCTGTTCCCGCAAAATTCGCCTGGGCTACTTTTATGCTCTTTAAAAAATGATCGAGGCTGAAGATGTGAAGCGAGGCGAAGATCAAGGAGGTGAAGAACGCGGAATACATGCTCCTGAAGCGCGTCTTGAAGGCCGAGAACAAAAGCCCGCGGAAAATGGTCTCCTCTATGAAAGCGACGACGAAAGAGGAAAGCAGGGCTATAGCGCTCTTGGAGAGAATGTAGCTCCAAGTCCTTTCCTGGTAATGCCTGAAGCCCGC
>JAFYIM010000530.1 GCA_017538635.1 bacterium | reverse complement strand
CTGCGAAATGATCGCGCGGAAATTGTCAGACTTCAAGGGGAAGATCGGATTGGAGGACACGTTGCCGCTCTGGTACCATTCCGAATTTGAAAAAGCGGCTAGGCAGGGAGCCGGAGACGCCGGCATGATAGTTAGGCTCTGCCGGGCTGTGAAGAGCGAAAAGGAACTTAAGATCATGGCGCACGCCAACGCCATAATCGGCGAGGCGGTAGGGGCGGCTTTTGAGCGCGCAAAGGAAGGCATGACGAATCTGGAGATGTCGGAACTTGTTGCCGGGGAATGTCAGGCGCGCGGCTGCAGAGGCGGAGGCTTCGTCCTTTTCGGCGAAGCGGCCAGTTATCCTCACGGGACGAAGTACCCGCAGAAACTGAAAGCGGGCGATGTTATGCTCTGCGACGCCGGCTGCCAGATCGAGGGCTACACCAGCGACATCACGAGGAGCGTCGTCTTCGGAACTCCCAGCGCCAGGCAAAGGGAAGTTTACAAAGTTTTAAGGGAAGCCCAGGAGGCTGCGAGAGCCGCCGCCAAAGCCGGGAATCTGTTGGAGGCGCCGGATCTGGCGGCCAGGGAAGTCATAGGCAAAGCCGGCTTCGGCTATGACTACGAAACTTTCACTCACCGTCTTGGGCACGGCATCGGATTGGACGGACACGAGTGGCCCTACCTCTGCCGGGGAAACAAAATGACGCTTATTGAAAACATGACCTTCAGCGATGAGCCCGGGATCTACATTCCGGGAGAGATCGGCATGCGCTTGGAGGACTGCATGTATGTGACCGGTGAGGGCGGAAAGTATCTCGCTCCCCAGCAGAAGAGCTTGGAGGAATGCTGATGATAGACAGCCACGCTCACATTCAGTTCGAGGTCTTCGACGAAGACAGGGAGGCCATGCTCAGGAGGGCCTGGGACCGCGGCCTGACTAAGATCATCGTCATAGGCGGCGAAGAGAAAAGGAACGACCAGGCGCTTGCGCTGGCGAAAAGCAATGAGAGACTGAGAGCCGTTATCGGCATCCACCCTCTGAACGCCGGGGAATACAGCCCTGAGGCTGAGGAGAGGATAAAGCTTCTTCTCAAGGAAAAAGAAGCGGTCGCCATAGGCGAAATAGGCCTTGATTACCACAACAACATTCATCCGAAGGAAGTGCAGTGGGTGACATTTGTTTCCCAGCTTGAATTGGAAAAGGTCTTGGATAAGCCGATCGTCATCCACTCCCGGGACGCCAAGGACGATACGCTTGCGATCCTCCGCGATCATCCGGGACTCAGGGGACAGGTACACTGCTTCTCCTACGACGCGGAGAGCGCTGAGCGTTTTCTGGAGCTTGGCTATCACATTTCCTTCTGCGGACCCATCACTTTCAAGAATGGGCAGCTTCAGAGAAGCGCCTCTCTTGTCGTGCCGCTCGACAGACTTCTGGTGGAGACGGACTGCCCTTATATGGCGCCGGAACCGAACAGGGGAAAACGCAACGAGCCCTCTTACGTCGTGGAGATCGCGCTGACGCACGCCAAGCTCAGAAACCTTACGTTTAAAGAAATAGACGAGGCTGTGACGGCAAATACCGAAAAGCTCTTTATGTTATAATCAAATCCAAATGGCGGATAATATATTCAAAAAACCCTTCATGCGTTTCAAGGTCATACCGAGGCTGGCCTATTGGCTGACTTTGATCAACATGAAGACCTGCCGCTTCAAGTTCCACAACGAGGAGAACTACAAGCTTTACCTCGACAGGGAGAACAACGGCGAGAACATCATCTTCGGCTCCTGGCACGGCAGGGGAATGCTCCTTCCGGCCATCTACCGTTTCCACTTCGGCTACGACAAGCTTTCCATG